>NZ_DASVSI010000160.1:0-15571 GCF_036388155.1 Hymenobacter sp.
TGTGCACCGCGGCCGGGCCCTCTCATTCGGCCTGCTTGGGGCTAGGCCTAGTTAACGTCCCACCACACGGGCGTGGTGATGTCGCCGGGCGTGAGGCCGAGTTCACTGATTCTGGGGTTGCGTTGTAGCTCGGAATCAGGGTAGGGTAGGCGCTTCACGAAGCGGCCGCTGCCGAGCAGGTTGGTGAGCGGCGCGGCCAAGTTGGGCTGGTTGGTACGGCGCACTTCGGCCCACGCTTCGGCGCCGTTGGTGGCGAAAAACGAAATCCACTTCTGCACGAAGATGTTGCGCAGCTTGGCGGCGGGCGTGGTGGCAGCGGCCCAGCTCACCTGCGGACGCCCGAGGTAGGTGGTGGCGTCGGTGGCCGAGATGCCGTAGCGGGTAAGGGCGGCCCGCACGCCGTTTTCATATAGGGTTTGGGCATTTTCGGTGGCGGCGGCCCAGCCGCGGGCGGCTGCTTCGGCGCGCAGAAACAGGCTTTCTTCGTAGGTGAGCAGCAGCGTGGGGCGCGATTTGGCGGGCGCGTCGGTGGCCGGGACGCCGGCGTAGGTGCTGCCGGCGCGGTTCACGTTGGTAAAGGCTTGCCCAATAAAGAAGGTGCCAGGGAAGGAGAGGCGCACGCCCGGCGTGCCCGTGGCGGTGGTGAAGTTGTTGGGATAGGGCGCATTCTGGCCCGGCCGCACAAACAGGAATTCCACCGGCGTGGTCGTGAGGTCGGCGTCGAGCGCGTACACGGGCAGGCGCGGGTCTTGGTAGCGCACCAGTGTGTCGCCAATGTTGCTGCTCACGGCCAAGTTGTTTTGCAGCCGGAAGTTGGTTTGGTAGAAGGGGTTTTCCGTGTTGGTGGCCGTGCCGTTGGTAAACTGGTAGCTGTCGTCGGCGTTGCGCATGAAATTGAAACTGGCGGCGCTGGCATTGCGGGCGTACAGGGCCTGAATGCCGGCGCGTGCACCCGTGGCATCCACTTCGCTCTGGCGCAGGTAAAGGCGCAGCTTTAGCGTGGTGGCCAGTCGCACCCACTTGGTCATGTCGGCTTCTGCGGCGGCGCGGTAGTTCAGGTCGGCCGAGCCCGGAAAGCGGCCCTGCTGCTTGTTGATGTCCGCAATGCCTTCGTCGAGCAGCGTTTGCAGGCCGGCGTAAATGTCCTGCTGCCGGTCATACTTCGGGAGGAGGTTGGCCGAGCCTTGCAGGGCTTCCGAGAAAGGCACGTCGCCGTACAAGTCGGTGATGACCTGGTAGGTGTGCGCTTTCAGGATTTTGGCAATGCCCACCATGCGCCATTCGTTGTTGGGCGTGCCGGCGTTGATGACGTACTGGAAGTCTTCGAGCGCCCCGGCGTAGAGGCCCCCCGAAAATTCGCGGCCGTCGAAGGTGCTGGTCGGGATGCTGAACTGGTCCCAGGCGCGGTACTGGTTGCCGCCCTGCGCAATGCCCATGTGCTGGGCCAGAATCTCGCCCACGATGTTGTACTGCCCGCCAATAATGAAGCTGGCCGTGGCCTGGCCCGAAGGCAGCACCAGGTTGATGTCGGCGGTGGTGGGGTTGTTGGGGTCTTTGTTAATGTCGAGGAAATTCTTCTCGCAGGCAGTGCTGCTCAGCAGCAGGCCCGCGGCCGCGACGGTTCGGAGGAGGTGCTTTTTCATGTCCGTAAGAGTGGCGGTGGCTTAAAGCGTGAGGCGCAGGCTGGCCCCGTAGGAGCGCGTGCTGGGGTAGGCGAAGAATTCGTAGCCCTGGTTGTTGCCCGAGCCCAGGGAGCTAACCTCGGGGTCGAGGTGGGGCTGGGAGCGGGGCGTCCACAGGGCCAGGTTGCGGCCAATGAGGGAGAACTGAATGCCCGTCAGCTTCACTTTGCTCACCAGCGTGGTGGGCAGGCTGTAGCTCAGGCTGGCTTCGCGCAGCTTCACGTAGGAAGCATCAAACAGCGAGTTTTCGCCGGCCGTCGACACCTGCCGCCAGTAGTTGAAGCCGCCCTCGGTGAGCACCGTGGTGTTGGGAATGTAGCCGCCCGAATTGTCGGGGTTGGGAATGACGGAGTTGGGATAAATGAAGGGCTCGCGGTTGTTGGCCGTGGTTTCCTCAATGGCCCCACCGAAGTACAGCGTGCTGATGGTGTTCGAGAAGAACTTGCCACCCTGCCTGGTGTCGAACAGCACGTTCAAAGACAGGCCTTTGAAGCTGAGCGTGGTGGAGGCCCCGGCCAGGAAATCGGGCTGAATGTTGCCCAGCGTGGTCAGCGTGGGGTCAAGGAAAGGGAAGCCCGACGCGGGGTTGATGACCACCCGGCCTTCGCCGTCGCGCAGCATTTTGGTGCCGAAGAAGCTGCCGTAAGGCTGGCCCACGCGGGCTTCCAGCGCCACCGAGCCCAGGCCGCCCACGCTGATGTTGGGCGTCACGTTGGTCACTTCGGTCACGCGGTTGCGGTTGCGGGTGAAGGTGAAGTTCAGGTCCCAGGTAAAGCCGTTTTCCAGCTGCACCGGCGTGGCGTTCAGGGCCAACTCGATGCCGCGGTTTTCCATGGTGCCGGCGTTGGCGGTTTGGGCGGTGAAGCCCGAGGTGCCCGGCACCGGCACCGCCACAATGATGTCTTTGCTGACCGACTTGTAGTAGGTGGCGTCGATGCCGAAGCGGTTCTTGAAGAAGCGCAGCTCCGTACCAAATTCGTACGCCGTGGTCAGCTCCGATTTCAGGCGCGGGTTGCCTAGCACGTTGCCCACCCGGAAGCCGGGCACGCTTTGCAGCGGAAACACGTACTGCGCCTGGAAGCCGTTGTCGACGGTGGAGCGGGTGAAAATGGGGTCAATTTGATAAGGAATTGGCGGCTTGCCCACCGAGGCAATGTTGGCCCGCAGCTTGCCGAAGCTCAGCACTTCGCCGGGCAGCTTGAAGGCGTCGGTGAACACGAACCCCACGTTGGCGCTGGGATAAAAGAACGAGCGAGTGGCCGGCGGCAGCGTCGACGTCCAGTCGTTGCGTCCGGTCAGGCCCAGGTAGAGGTAGTTTTTGTAAGCAAACTGCAGGTCCGCGAACACCCCGAGAATGCGCTGCTTGGTGTCGGACTTGGTGTTGGTGACCACGCTGGTGTTGCTCAGGTCGTAGAAGTCGGGAACGATGATGCCCACGCCGTCGGCCAACAGGCGCGAGGTGAACTGCTCCTGATAGTTGGAGCCCAGGATGGCCTTGAGGGAGAAGTCTTCGCCGAAGCGGCGCGTCACGTTCATCAGCACATCGGTGGTCAGGTTGCGGCCGAAGATGTTGTCCTCCAGGTAGCGCCCCGTCAAGTTGTTAATCGTACCCTGCGAGATGGTCTGGCGGCGCCGGTCGGTGTACACGTCAATGCCCTGGCGGAAGGTAAAATTAAGCCAATCGAACGCGTTGTAGGTCACGGAAGCCGTGCCGAGCAACCGGTCCACGTCGTCGGTCAGCAGGTTCTTGTCGAGCAGGAAGTAAGGGTTGTTGCGGAAGTCGGCCAGGTAATAGCCCGTCAAATTGTAGCGCGGGTCATTGTAGTCTTTCTGGTCCGTGATGGAGATGTCGCGCGGCGTGTTGAGGATGGTTTGCAGGATGTTGGACCGCGACTGGCCCTGCACGCCCCGGTCGCCGCCCGACTTCACGTAGGTAATCGAGCCGTTGGTTGTCACCTTGTTGAAGAGCTGGGTGCCGCCCGTCAGGCTCACGCTGGTGCGCTTGTAGTCGGTGTTGGGAATGAACGATTTGGTGCGCACATCGGCCAGCGACACGTAGAAGTTGGAGGTCTGGTTGGAGCCCGCAAACGAGATGGCGTTGTTCGTCGTCACCCCCGTTTCGAAGAAGTCGCGCACGTTGTTGGGCTTGGGCGTCAGCGGAATCGAGTCCACCACCGAAGCATTGGGGTCGGCCAGGGTGAAGGTGCGCCAGTCGGCCACGTTTTGCCCGTTCATGCGCGGGCCCCAGCTGAGGTTGTTTTGCGGGTCGTACACGCCGTTGGCCCCCGAGCCGTAGATGTTTTGGTACTTGGGCAGGCGGTTCACGCGGTCCAGCGTCACGGCGCTGGTCACCGAAATCTGCGAGCTGCCCTTGAGCCCCGCGCCTTTTTTGGTGGTGATGATGATGGCCCCCGAAGCTGCCCGGGCGCCGTAGAGTGCCGCCGCGGCCGGGCCTTTCAGCACCGTGATGGACTCCACGTTGTTCGGGTCGATGTCGGCGGCGCGGTTGGGCAGGTCCACGCCGTTGTTCAGGTCGTCGCCGTTGCCGCGGGGGTTGGCCGGGTTCAGGTTGGTAGAGGCGTTGTTGCTGATGACGTTGCCGTCGACCACGTAAATCGGCTGGTTGTCGCCCGTAAACGTCTGCGCTCCCCGGATAACCACGCGCGTAGCGCCGCCCGCCGAGCCCGAGGCCGACGAAATCTGCACGCCGGCCACGCGGCCTTGCAGCGAGCGCACCAAGTTCTGCTCGCTGGCACGCGTGATGTCCTTATTCTCCAGGGTTTCCACGGCGTAGCCCAATGTTTTTCGCTCGCGCTCAATGCCCAGCGCCGTCACCACCACCTCGTTCAGCTGCTTGTTGTCGACGGCCAAGCTGATGTTGAAGTTGCTCTCCGCGCCAATGACTTGCTCAATGGTGGTGTAGCCGATGAAGCTGAACACCAAGGTGCCGCCCGCAGCGGGCACGCCCAGCGTGAAAGAGCCGTCTTGGTTGGTGGACACGCCCGTGCTAGTGCCCTTCAGCAGGACCGTCACGCCGGGCAGGCCCTGCCCATTTTCGCGGTCGGTGACCCGGCCCGACAGCGTCCGCTCCTGCGCCATCACCTGCCCGAGCAAGGCAAGCAGCAGGAGCACGCTTAAGAGTAGTTTCTTTTTCATAAATAAGGGTGGTTGGTAAAGGTGAAGCGAACAAACCGGCAGAAAATGAGCAACGGGCTGACCCCAGCAAGGCCAGTCACGAGTCGTTCCGCACTCACCAGCAGAATTTCTCGGCGCATTCAGAATTGCAGTTCCGAACGGCCCTGCCGGGGCTTTACCCGTTGCTATTTTTCAGAATCGGAGTGGTAGAATTACCGCGTACAGGCGCCCGACTGCGGCTGGAAACCAGGCAGTGAAATGGCAGAAAACCAGCAGTAGAATCGGGGCGCTCTGGCCGTGGGGGCTATTTGACCCAAAACACGGCGGTGGCCCCAGCGGGAAGGTTAATCCCGATAAACATCACCTTTTTTCATCCACCCGCGATGGCAGTGGGAAGTAAATCCCGGCCGGGATTTCCGTTGTGGGCCTGGCGAAATTCGCTGGGCGTGAGCCCCGTGGCATTCTTGAAGGACTTGTTAAAAGAGACCTTGTTGTTGAAGCCCACTTCGTAGGCCACTTCAATAATGTTGAGCTCTTGGCGGGAGGTACGGATGAGCAATTCCTTGGCCTCTTCGATGCGCAGGGCGTTGATATACTCAAAGAAGTTCATGCCTAGCTGCTCGTTGAGCACCTGCGAGAGGTGGTGCCGGCTCAGGTTGAGGCGCTCGGCCAGGGTGTCGAGGCGCAGCTCGCTTACACGGTAGAGCTTTTCGGCGCGCATGAGCTCGTCGAGCTGCTGGGCCAGGCGCACGGCCACATGCGGCGGCAGGCCGGAGTTGCGGTACCGGGTTTCGGCTGGGGCAGGCGTTGTGGCTTCAAGCGGTGCGACTTCGGGCGTGGCGGCGTTAGGTGGAGCGACGGTGTCGGCAGAGCTAACCGTTTCAGCAGGCGCGGCGTCAGGCGCGGGGGCATTGCTTTTGGAAACCTGCAACGGAAAGGAAGGACCTGCGGGGAATGCAGTAGACACTTTTCCTTCCCGGTACTTAAAAACGGCCGGCTGCACGTAGGCCAGCACCGCCACCAGCCCAATGAAGCCGGCCATGCTGAGGGAGATGGCGTAGTCCCAGCTGGGCGTGATGACGGCCAGCTGCACCAGCAAGTAGTATGACCAGTTGGCCAGCACAAATCCCCCGTAGGAAAAGCTATACCAACGCGCCCAGTTGGCCTCGCGCCGGAGAGCGGCGAAAGCGCCCTGTAGCCGCAAAATTGCCCCGGCGTACACCGACAGGTGCACCAATGAAAGCAGCGGCAACAGCTTCGGGAAGCTGCCCATCGGTCCGGTCGCTGGCCAGCCGTTGGCCAGTACCACAAACACCACGTGCAGCGCTGCTGCCGCCCCAAACGGTAGGAAATGTAGCCACCGGGCGCTTGCCGTGACGGGCCGGTGGCGGAGCTCCTGCAAATAGAAGTAGAACAACGGCCCAAACAGGAAAAACAGCACCTCCGCCGCGCCGTTGAGGTAGGGCACGAATTGCAGGTAGCGGCTCCACCAGAGCACATAGTACAGCAGCACGCCCGAAAACAGCGCCACAATGGCCACCACATAGCGCACTTGGGCCTTCCGCTGGCCAGCCTGGCTGTAGAGGAGCGGCGCGATGAATAACCCCAGAAATGCAATGAGCGCAAATCCGGTGGACCATTGGTCAAGGTTCGGCTCTTTCATAAGGCAGCCGGTTAGTAATGCAGAAAAAAGGAGAGGGCAGGTATAATAGATGCCGGAACCAGAGAAAAGTGGCACGCTTCGCCAATAAAAATGTAGAAGTACCCCTGGCCGGATGGGGTTAGCACCAAAGCAAAACGCCGCCCCGTGGGGGCGGCGTCGCACAATTTGACACTGAGGTAAACCGAAAATAATTGGCTCTAAATACTTGGCTCTTAGCCCAATTCGGCCAATTCCAGCCAGCGCAGTTCCTTCTCCTCCAGCTCCTGATTCAAGGCTGCCAACCGGGCCCCCCAGGCGGCGAAGTCCTGCGGGCTGCCGGCGCCGCCGTTCAGCTTGGCCGTGATGTCCTGCTTCTCGCTTTCCAGCGCGGCCATGGCTTTTTCGAGCTGTTCGTACTCCTTCTTCTCCGCGAAAGTGGCGCGGCGCTTGGCCGGCGTGGGGGCTACGGCCGTGCTCACCGGTGCAGGCGCGGCCAGCTTAGCGGCGGCGCGAGCGGCTTTGGCTGCCTTTTCCTCAGCTTCTAGTGCGGCTTCGGCTTCGCGCTCTTCGAGGTATTCGCGGTAGTCGGTGTAGTTGCCGGGGAAGTTGAGCACGGCCCCGCCGGGCTCCAGCACAAACAGGTGCTCGGCGAGGTGGTCGAGGAAGTACCGGTCGTGGCTCACGATGAGCAGGCAGCCGGTGAAGTGCAGCAGGAAGTCTTCCAGGATGTTGAGCGTGGCCAGGTCCAGGTCGTTGGTTGGCTCGTCAAGAATGAGGAAATTGGGGTTTTTGATGAGCACGCGCAGCAGCTGCAGGCGGCGCTTTTCGCCGCCGCTCAGCTTGTTCACCAGCGTGTACTGCTGAGCGGGCGGAAACAGGAACAGGTTGAGGAACTGGCTGGCGGTGAGCACGTCGCCGTTGGCCAGCTCCACCACTTCGGCCACTTCCTTCACGATGTCGATGACGCGCTGGGTGGGGTCGAACTCCAGCTCGGTCTGGGTGTAGTAGCCGAACACCGTGTTGGTACCTACGTCGATGGTGCCGGAATCGGGCTTGAGCTTGCCGGTGAGCATGTTGAGCAGCGTGGATTTGCCCGCGCCGTTGGGGCCGACCAGGCCAATGCGGTCCTTCTTTTTGAAGACGTAGCTGAAATCGTCGAGCACCACGTTGTCGCCGAATTTCTTGTTCAGGCCGTCGGCTTCGATGATTTTGCCGCCCTGGCGGGTGGTTTTAACGCTCAGCTCAATCTGCTGCTTGTTGAGGTTGGTGCTGGCCTTTTCCTTGGTGACGTAGAAGGCGTCGATGCGGGCTTTTTGCTTGGTGCCTCGGGCCTGGGGCATGCGGCGCATCCAGTCGAGCTCCTTTTTGAAGAGCTGGCGGGCCTTCTCCACTTCCACGGTTTCGCGCATTTCGCGGTCGGCCTTTTTCTCCACGAAATAGGCGTAGTTGCCCTGGTAGCGGTACATCTGGCCCTTGTCGAGCTCCACGATTTCATTGGCCACTTTGTCGAGGAAGTACCGGTCGTGGGTCACCATCAGCAGGGTGAGGCTAGGCGAGTTCAGGCGGTTTTCGAGCCACTCGATGGTGGCCAGGTCGAGGTGGTTGGTGGGCTCGTCAAGGAGCAGCACGTCGGGCTCTTCGATGAGGACGCGGGCCAGGGCCACGCGCTTGCGCTGCCCGCCCGAGAGTTGGCTCACGTTGCGCGTCAGCAGCTCGCCGAGGATGCCCAGCTTGCCCAGAATCTGCTGCACCTGGGCTTCGTAGTCCCAGGCGTTGAGGGCGTCCATGCGTTCAAGCACGCGCTGGAGGTCGTCGGACTTGTGGTCGGGGTCGTTCACGACGTGCTCGTACTCCTGGATGGCCCGGAGTGTATCGTTCTGGCTGGCAAAGAGGACTTGCTCCACGCTCAGGCTTTCGTCGAACACGGGCTGCTGGCCCAGGTAGGTGACGCGGATGCCCTTGCGCGAGCTCACCAAACCGGTGTCAGGCGTTTCGAGGCCGGCCAGCACGCGCATGAGCGTGGTTTTGCCGGTGCCGTTGATGCCCACAAAGGCCACGCGCTGCCCTTGTTGCAGGCCGAAGTTGAGGTCTTTAAACAGCCAGCGGTCGGCGTAATTCTTCGAGATGTTCTCGGCGGATAACAGGTTCATAGGCCGCAAAGGTACGGCCGGGGCGGGCGGGGTTTTCGGGAGTACGCAGATTTGATGCGCCCTACAAGGATGGCAATGGCAGGACTTCCAATTTAGGATTAGTCAGTAATGCTTGCGCCATATGAGCAGCGCATCCAATAACCAATGAATCTATTGGCTCGGATTGATACAGGCACCAAGCGTGATTAGTCGCAAATGTGTAAGTCGGAAGTTGGCCGTCCCGGCGATAAACTTCCAATAAATCTGCTGCTGTTCCTGACTCTAGCCAATCAATTGGAAATCCATCCTTATCCCAATCGTAATTTCCTTCATCAACAGACCCATAGAAATATGCATCTGATTCCGGGCCTATAGTTTGCGCTAACTGCTGTACAAATGCTTCATTCAATGTAGCACTGCTGCCCAAATGGGGAGGCCATTCGCCGTAAAAGCTGCGAATTGAATCACTGTCAAACTCCGCATTGTATTTCAATCCCAATACATCAGCCACTTCGCGGTAAGTGATGCTTTCCAGACGTTCTGGATTGGGCTGGCCATTAATAATACCGTGTTGATTCCAAAAAGCTGCGCGAATATTTAGGTCAGCTACTGTACGTTTAGCAAATGGGTAATCAGTAAGCGAAATGCTGGGGTCAATACCCAGAGGAGGCAGAATCCTGAGATAAGCTTCGAAAATTTGTGGCAGCCCCAATAGATTACTTGCTGCGTTTTCACGATTAACTACGAGCCAGTCAAGTTGCTCGGTAATTGGAATAGGACGAAGGCTCATATCGGATAAACTTATGTAGCCTACGAAACTACTGCTATCTGAAATTCCCCTAGTATCTCACCGCCCCGCCTGCGCCCCCGACACGCCCCGGCGCGGCGGGGGCGCGGGCGGGGCGGAGAATAACTTATATATTCGCCGCACAACCTGCGGAGAATAGCCATGTATATCTACGAGCGACCCGAGTGGCCCCACTTCACCTGGCAGCGCGAGCGGCTGGAGCCGCTGCTGGGCGCGGTGCGGCACCAGCAGGGCAGGGTGCTGGGGCACATGGAGGCGCTGGGCTTTTCGGCGCAAGCGCAAGCTACGCTCGAGACGCTGACGCTGGATGTGCTGAAATCCAGCGAGATTGAAGGGGAGGTGCTGCCGGCTGACCAGGTCCGGTCGTCCTTGGCGCGGCGACTGGGGCTGGACCTGGGCGGGCTGGTGCCCGCCGAGCGGCGCGTGGAAGGCGTGGTGGAAATGCTGCTCGATGCCACCCAAGAATTCGGGCAGCCACTGACGGCCGAGCGGTTGTTTGGCTGGCAGGCCGCGCTGTTTCCGCCGGGGCGCAGCGGCTTGCAGCGCATTGCGGTGGGCGCGTGGCGCACCGGACGCAAGGGCCCGATGCAGGTGGTTTCGGGCGCGGTAGGGCGGGAGCAAATCCATTTCGAGGCCCCCGACGCGGGCGTGGTGGACGCGGAAATGGCGCGCTTCCTGGTCTGGTTCAACGGGCCGGCGGCGCTGGATGCGGTGCTGAAAGCGGCGGTGGCGCATTTGTGGTTCGTCACCATTCACCCGTTCGAAGACGGCAACGGGCGGCTGGCGCGGGCCATCACCGACTTGCAGCTGGCGCGGGCCGATGGCACAGCCCAGCGCTTCTACAGCCTCTCGGCCCAAATCCGGGCAGAGCGGCCGGCTTATTACGCTCAACTGGAGGCCGCTCAGAAGGGCAAACTCGACATTACAGCGTGGCTGGAATGGTTTCTGGACTGCCTGGGCCGGGCCCTCACTGCTACGGAACAGACCCTGGGTAAGGTGCTGGAAAAAGCTCGTTTTTGGGAGCAGCACCTCCCAAAAAAATTCAATGCCCGGCAGCAAAAGCTGCTCAACCTGCTCCTCGATGGCTTTGAGGGCAAGCTGACGTCTTCTAAGTGGGCGGCAATTGCTAAATGCTCGCAGGACACGGCCGGGCGTGACATTCAGGCGCTGGTGGAGCAGCAGATTCTGGTAAAGGAAGCGGCGGGCGGGCGTAGCACCAGCTACCGGCTGGCGGAGTAATTAGCCGGCGTAATTCTTCGAGATATTCTCGGCGGATAACAGATTCATAGGCCACAAAGGTACGGCCGGGGCGGGCGGGGTTGGGTTGCAATTTTATCGGCTTCACCAATTAGAGGCCGTGAATTGCGCAATAGAATTATCGTTGAGTAAGCTAATTGATTTTGGGGTAGTTTCGCTCTTCAATTTCAACAAACTAACTTTTTCTACCTACTTATGAAACTCCTTTTACTGTCATTGTTGACGCTTATTGTAGAGCCTGTGATGGCACAGAATACAGCCATTAACAATCATAACTATTATGATTACTACGTGGGCCCCACTTCGATGAAAGGTGATGTGGTTGGACCAATCAACAAATTGAAAAGTAAGCACCTCGGGTACAATTGGCTGCGAAAAGACGAAGTAGCCCCAATCGTAATAGAGGAAATGAAAAAGGCAGGTTACAATGAAGTGTTTGCCAACCGCTTATACCGCCTTGATTCAGCTCAATATGTAGTGCTAGCAGCGTGTTCCTACAATTCAAATGTTGGATTTCTTTATGCAGAAGGTCATTCAGCGATTCCATCTAGAGAAACGCGGCAACCTCGAAAGCTTCTTATGTCCAATGGCAAGTACGACTATGTACAGTTTGCTGGTACCGTTACTGGTGGAAATGAAGACATCAAGATAAGGAAGCTGCCCAGCAACGTTCTCATTCTAGCTGAGGACTCGTATTGGTATCAGTACACTGATAATTCAAGTGACAATAAGTATTTAGTAACCAAAGAGGACATCATTAGGGTGCTGAGGCAAGACATTCAGGAGAAAATAGCTACTGCGCCCAAGCCCAAAACACGTTAGCTTCCATTGGCTTTCTATACAAATTGTTGAGGTAATAGCGTAGCTGTATACATTGCTTGATTGGTTTACACCAACGCAAAAGGCCCGTTTACTAGTTGGTAAACGGGCCTTTTTGCTTTACTAAATACTTACCTACATCCCATTCCCTTTCGACACCTCCAGGCCCCAGTTCCGGCCTTTCTCCACGGCGGGCACGCCTTTCTCCAGCCACACCGGGGCCGGCTGGCCCTTCAGGTAGTGGTCGAAGAATTGCAGCTCGCGGATGGAAATGTCTTTGCGGTTTTCGCGCTTCACCAGGTTGTGGGCCTCGCCGTT
The DNA here is from genome assembly GCF_036388155.1 of Hymenobacter sp. NCBI lineage: Bacteria > Pseudomonadati > Bacteroidota > Cytophagia > Cytophagales > Hymenobacteraceae > Hymenobacter > Hymenobacter sp. Next base: position 11,791 of record NZ_DASVSI010000160.1, read on the forward strand.
GTATTGCAGCAGCCACACGGGCTTGCCGAGGCGGCGCAGGTCGGTGAACATTTCGATGCCCTGGTACCACGGCACGGCGCCGTCGGCGTCGTTCGACATGATGACCACCGGCGTTTGCACCTTGGGCAGCTGAAACAGCGGCGAGTTGCGGATGTAAGCGTCCTGCTTTTCCCACAGCGTGCCGCCGATGCGGCTCTGGGTGCGCTCGTACTGGAACTGCCGGCTCATGCCCGATTCCCAGCGGATGCCGCCGTAGGCCGAGGTCATGTTCACGACGGGCGCGCCGGCCCAGGCAGCGGCGTACATGTTGGTCTGGGTGATGAGGTAGGCCACTTGGTAGCCGCCCCAGCTTTGGCCCTGAATGCCGATGTGCGCGGCGTCGACCCAGGCGTTTTTCTTCAGCTCCTCCACGCCGGAGTTCACAAACTCCACCGCCGACGGACCTGGTTCGCCGAGGGTGTAGCTGATGTCGGGCGTAAAGACTAAGTAGCCATTGCTGGCAAACATGGCAATGTCAAGCCGCGAAGGCGTGGGCGCGGGCGACTGGTACCGGTAGATGCCCTCCGACAGCTTCTCGTAGAAGTAGGCCACCATGGGGTACTTCTTGGCGGGGTCGAAGTTCTCGGGCTTGTAGAGCACGCCGGTGGCCTTGTTGCCCTTGGGCGTGGTCCAGTGCACGAGCTCGGCCGTAAACCAGTTGTAGTCTTTCTGCTGGGCGTTGATGGCGCTCAGCTTGGTTTCCTTCCGGAGGTCGGTGCTCACGTACACGTCGGCCGGCAGGCTCACGTTCGACTTGGTGTAGACCACAGTGCTGGCGTTTTTGGCCTGCAGCAGCGGCGAGTAGCCATACGGGCCCATGGCCACGAGCTGCGGCGCCTTGGTGCTCGCAATGCCCTTGCGGTAGTAGCCCCACTCTTTGGTCACGTCGTTCTGGGCCAGCAGCATCAGCTCGTCTTTGGGCTCGATGAACTTCTTTTTCTCAACTGGAATGCGGTAGCGGAAAATCAGCTTGTTGGCGCGGCCCACGCCGTTGGTGAAGTTGACAGCGGCGCCGGTTTTGGGATTGACTTTCCATATGTCGTAGCGGTCGAACAGCAGCACGGCTTCGTCGTTTTTGGTCCAGCCGGCCACGCCGTAGGTGTCGGGGTCGGTGGGTGAGTCGTTCTCCTCGTCGGTGAAGGACACGCCGGTTTTGCCGGTCAGGTTGGTGACTTTGCGGGTGGCCGCTGCGAAGGAAAACCACGCCTTGGCCGCGTCGTCGTACCACAGGGCATAGTCGCCGTGGGGCGAAAGCTGAAACCGGCTTTTGTTGGCCTTGGGGTTGATGGGCACGCGCTGCCCGGTACGCGTCGAGACCAGGTAGGCCTGTTTGCGCGTGCTGCCTTCCCACTGCATGGAAATGCGTTTGGCGGTGTCGGTGGCGGCCAGCAGGTACTCGGCGTTGGTGTTCTCGGCCATGTACGAATCGCGCAGGTACTCGTCTTCCAGCTGCACGAATTTGTTGCCGCTCTTCGGGTAAATGACGGCCAAGTAGTTCCGCTGCAGGTCCTTCTTCAGGTTCTTGAGCTGCATGGGCTGCAGGTAGTCGTCCTTGTAATTCCAGATGTCCAGCTTGGCCGTCTCGAATTCCACGATGGTCGTGTCCTGCGGAATGGGGTCGGGTGCGGTGCCAAAAAACAGCTTCTCGCCGTTCTCGCTGAACACGATTTTGCCAAAGCCGCTCGGCGACCAGCCCGCTTTCAGGCCCTTGGCGCCCGGGGCCATCAGCACGGCCGCGCTGTCGGCACCGAAGTCGGAATAATACAGGGTGAAGGGTTTCACCAGCGCTTTTTCGGGGTGCTTCTCGGCCGTGAAAGCCAGCTGCTTGCCGGCGTCATCAAAGGCCAGGTTCTTGTAGACGCCTTTGCCGGAGCTGGCCTTCTTCAGGCTGCCCGCCGTCACGTCGTATACGTACAGGCCGGACTTTACTTCCTTGTTGTTCTTGGGCGCGGCTACGGCAAACGCCACCCGGTTGCCGGGCTTGCTGATTTGGTAGTCCGTCACGGCCGCAAACTCGCGGGTGTTGCCGTTCAGCAGCTTCATCACGGTAAGGGTGGCGCCTTCTTTCTTGGTGTCCAGGATGGCGTCAGTAATTTTCTTCAGCGTGTCGGCCGGGGCTTTCTTCGCTGCGTCCTTGATGGGCGCCTTGGTGGCGAGGAAGGCCAATACCGAGGCCTTTTCGGCTACCTGAAAAGACTTAACGTTGGCAAATTTGGTCAACTTGCCGGTTTCCAGCGCGAAAACACCCAGGGAATCCTTGGGCATGTCCTCGGGCTTTTTCTTCTTGATTTTGGCTTGGCGCACGTCGCTGTACGGCGGCTTAATCTGGAAAGCGACGTACTTGGAGTCGGCCGTGAAAACCGCCGAGTCGCCGCGACTGATTTGCTTGAGCGTGCGGTTGCTGGCCGTTTTTATGTACAGCGTGCCGTCGCCCTGCTGCGGCTTCACCTGGTACAGCACGTACTTGCCGTTGTGGCTTATTTTCTGGTTGGCCACGCTTTCCCATTTGTCATACACGGAATGGTCGAGCGGTTTTTTGGGGGCCTGTTGCGCCACGGCGGACTGCATTGCAACGTAGCAGGCAGCGAGGAGGAAGAGCTTGGTCATGTGCGGAAGTTTATCCTCAAATATACTCCGATGCCAAGTACGGTTTGGGCAATTCGAAGCGCACAAATACTGGTTTCCCTCGACTCACGCCACGGCCTTGGCTTGCCCGCATTGCTTTCATCGGCCGGAATGGGGAGGCAGCAGAAATGCACCGACGCGTTGGGAAGAGGCTTTTTACGCTACTCAATCAGTGCGGGGAACTGCGCGAACGGGCTTGCGCTTTGCTTACTACAAGCTGCTGGGTGGCACCGTCGCCATTTCGCCGCTTTCCCCTTCCCGCATCATTAGCTATGAAAGTGTCCCAACTCATCATCATTACCTGGTTTATGCTCCTTCTAGGAGAAGCCGGCTCCGAGGCGGCAGCGCAGGCGGCGCCTAGCCGAAGCGCCAGCGCCGCGAAGGTTGGTTCGGCGCAACCGTCGGCGGCTTCGCTTGCAGGCGCCCCCAAGCGCGTAGTTTTCTTCGGCAACAGCCTCACGGCCGGTTACGGCGTGGACCCCAAGCGCAACCTGCCCAGCCTCATTGCCCAAAAAATAGATTCAGCCGGCCTCAATTATAAGGTCGTGAATGCCGGCGTGAGTGGGGAAACCACCGCGGGCGGCCTGGCCCGCGTGGGCGCGGTACTGCGCCAGCCCGTCGATGTTTTCGTGCTGGAACTGGGCGCCAACGACGTGTTCCGTTTCGTGCCCGTGCCCGAAATTCGCCGCAACCTGCAAGGCATCATCGACGCCGTGCGCAAGAAGAACCCCAAGGCCCAAATCGTGGTGGCCGGCTTGCAGATTCCCGGCGACTTTGGCCCCGGCTACGTCACTGAGTTCCAGTCGCTTTTCCGCGAGGTAGCCACCAAAAACCGCGCAACGCTGATTCCCTACCTATTAGAAGGCGTGGGCGGAGTGCCCGAGCTGAACCAGGAAGACGGCATCCACCCCACGGCGGCTGGCTACAAAGTGGTGGCCGGTACCGTGTGGCACACGCTGGCCCCGCTGCTAGAAGCCAGAACCCTCTAGCCACTGGAGAGGCGGCCGGTTTGCTAGCTGCGAAGTGCCAAGACGGCAACTTGCATGGTTGTCATTCAAAAAAGCCCGTCATGCAGAGCGCCGCGAAGCATCTCGCGTGCAACAAGTAATTACTAACT
>NZ_DASVSI010000161.1:0-6083 GCF_036388155.1 Hymenobacter sp.
ATCCACGAGTTCGGCCAGGCGGCGGTACAAATTATGCGGCGGCACCCGCTCGGAGAGCCGAAAGCGGGCCACCTCTTTGTCGAGAAACAGCTTCTTGCCTTGCATCCCCCTTTTACGAACCACGTTCTGCAACAGCCACCAAACCTTCCCGCACCCTCCTGCATTCACAAAAAACTTGTAAGCGCCTCACTGCTTGAGCACCTTGACGGCGGTTTGGGTGCCGCTGGCGGTGCGCACGTGCACCATGTACAGCCCCGGTTTCAGCCCGAGACCACCGCTGAAATAGTCACGCCGCTCGCCTTGCTCCAGCAGCTGCCCAATCAAGTTGTAAATCTGGTAGGTGAAAGGGCCGGCCGAGCGAATGTTGATGGCGCTGGCCGTGGGGTTGGGGTACACGGCCACGCCAATCTGGTCGGGCCGGCTGGCCTTGGTGCCAAGTACACTATTGAGGGTATCGACCAGCACGATGTTAGGCGTGGGCGGCGCGCTCATGCCCGTGCCCAGGTAAAAGCTGGTGTGCGGTGGCTGGTTGTAGGCCGAGTTTTCGTGCGCCACCGCCAGTCGGTATTGCGAGTCGTGCATGAGCGTGTAGAGGCGCTCGGTGGTGGGGGCGGACGTTGAGTACAAGAGCAGACTCTGGTTGTCGCGGGCCCGCAGCAGGATTTCCTCGCGCCAGTCGCCCAGAATGTCGGCCGTGAGGCAGGGGTTGGCTTTGGTGGTGTTGTTGGTTTGGGCGTCGCCGTCGGCCGCGGTGCTCGGGGTGAGCAGGCGCGTGAGGCTGCCGTTGGTGGCGGGCGGCACGGGCGGCACCCATTTTTCGAGGCGCACGGTGGCCACGTTGGTGGTGGAGTTATAGCCGGCATCGAGCAGCTCGCGGCTTAGGTCGCCGTCCCACCACACCGCGAAGTTGACGGTGGGCTTGGTGGTGCCAATCTGGGTGCCGGTGCAGGTGTAAAGGCCGCCCACCGAGCCCCACATTTCGTAGCCGCGGTGGTTGGGGTCCACGTCGGCGGCCAGGCCCCGGCCCACGTCGCCGGTGGCGGGCACGCCCCACAGGGGCTGGCCCGTGAGGGCGTCGCGGCATTCCAGGCCGTAAACGCCGTACTGCGAAGGCGTTTCGTGAGGCTGCCACACCTCCTGGCCGGGCCGGTCGGGGTTCATGTCGCTCATGTGCAGGGCGTCGCCGTGGCCCAGGCCGTTCACGTAGAGGCCCGTGCCGTCGTCTTTGATGGCGCTGGGGCCGTTCACTACCTCGTCCTTGCCGTCGCCGTTCACGTCGCCCACCGTGAGTTGGTGGTTGCCCTGCCCGGCGTAAGCGCTGTTGCCGTTTTCGTCGCTGTCGAAGGTCCAGCGGCGGGTGAGCTGGCCGTTGCGCCAGTCCCAGGCCACGCGCACCAGCCGCGTGTAGTAGCCGCGGCCCATCACCAGGCTGGGGCGCTGGCCGTCGAGGTAAGCCACCGTGGACACGAACCGGTCGACGCGGTTGCCGTAGTTGTCGCCCCAGCTCGTCACGGCGCCGCGGGCGGGCAGGTAGGCCGTAGTGGCCATGGCCGCGCCGGTTTTGCCGTTGAAAATGGTCAGAAACTCGGGGCCGGTGAGCACGTAGCCGGTGCTGTTGCGGTAGTCGGCCGTGGCGTCGCCAATGACGGTGCCTTTGCCGTCCACGGTGCCGTCGGCGGTTTTCACGGCCACTTCGGCTTTGCCGTCGCTGTCGAAATCATACACCATCAGCTGGGTGTAGTGGGCGCCGGCGCGGATATTACGGCCCAAGTCGATGCGCCAGAGCCGGGTGCCATTTAGGCGGTAGGCATCAATGTACACGTTGCCGGTGTAGCCCGACTGCGAGTTGTCCTTGGCGTTGGACGGGTCCCACTTCAGGATGATTTCGTACTGGCCGTCGCCGTCCACGTCGCCCACCGAGCAGTCGTTGGCGCCGTAGGTGTAAGTCACGTTATCGGGCGTGGTGCCGCCGGTGGGCCGCTGAATGGGAATGCGCAGAAACTTGTCGGCCCACACCGTGGCGCCAGCCGAGGCCGCTTCTTCCACGCCGTTGCGCACGGGCCGCACGGTGTAGGTTTCATTAGCGGTGGTGGCATCCACCAGATTGGTAGCCCCGGTGATGGGCGTCGCGTTGATTTTGGCAGCGCCGCGGTACACGTTAAAGGCCAGGCCAGCAGGGTCGGTGCCGAGCACGCGCCAGCCCACATATACATCGGTGGCGCTGGTGCGCACGGCCACTACGCCGCGGTTCAGTTTCTCCATGCGGCGTTGCGCCTGTGCAGGCGCAATCAGCAGCGCCAAGGCCAGTAGCAAGAGCGCCAAACGATGCACCGCAGTGGTCCCTCGAAGGGGCTTGAGCGCGGGCAATTGAGGGCAAGTAAGTCGGGTGTAAAACAACTGACTCATAAGGGTTGGGAAAGGGAGAATGAATAAGTTTGTTCTCTATAAAGGACCTTTCCTACCCCTTCCGAACTCTCCTGTGCCTTACTGCAATACCCGTATTTTGCACCTGGAATCCTTTGCGCGGAATTCGGCCAGAAAAAAACGCGCGAACCGGAGTAGAACAGCCAACTGTTTCCCCGATTCGCGCGTGTAAAAATGCTTTAAGGACCTTGCTCAATCCATGTGAAACACGCATTCCAACGGCTTCACCACGGGCGAATGGTCGGGGTTGGTTTCCATTAAGTCGGCCATGTAGGACCACCAGCGCTGCATGATGGCCGTGGCCGGCAAAGCGTCCACGGTATGGCCCGGCTCCCGGCGCTGCACGGCAAACAGCACCCCGGTAGCGGCGTCCAGGTAAATGGAGTAATCCCGAATGCCTGCGTCCTGCAGCAGGCTCAGGAGTTCGGGCCAAATCTCGTCGTGGCGGCGCTGGTACTCAGCGGCCACGCCGGGCTTGAGCTGCATTAAAAAGGCTTCTTTTTCCATGTGAGTGGGTTTGGTATTGATTAGACCGTTATGCTTCGCTGCACTCTGTATAACGGTCTGTCATCCTGAGCGCAGCGAAGGACCTTATCACCATTGAACGACGAGTCCTAACCTGATAAGGTCCTTCGCTGCGCTCAGGATGACAGACGATTGATTGGGTTGCCTTCCCACGCAAGACGCTTCGCTGCGCTCTGCATGACGGCCCTATTCATTCTGCTTTCCAGATTACTGCACCGGTGCTCCGGTGGCGGCGGGCGTCAGCGTGACTGGCCCCAGCAAACCGGACTCCAGTGGCTGCCATTTTTCGGCCGAGAACAGGCCGTCGGCGCCGCGGTTTTCCTTGAGCTTGGCGTTCATGTTGGTGTTGTAGAAAATGCGCCACTCTTGCTTGTTGCGGTCCATGTCGGCAATGCGGTTGGCCATTAGGTTACTCACAGTGACAGTGAGGGTATTGGTGGGCCGCAGCCGCGACTTGGGCACAAACACTTGGTACACCGGCCCCACCAGCGTGGCCACGGGCTGCCCGTTGATTTGCACGCGGGCGCTTTGGGCCACGCGGCCCAAGTCGAGCAGCCAGCCATCGGCCGTGCCAGCGGGCATGTCGAAGGTGGTGGTATAGGTGGCCGTGCCCGAGAATTTCTTGCCATCCTCGCCGGCCATGGTCGTCCACGAAGCCAAGTTGCTAGTTTTGATTCTGGCGGGCAGCGTGGGGCCGCCCGACACAAAGGCCACATCCCAGGGCGCGGTGAGGGGCTGGGGCGTGGCCGCCAGGCTCAGGTAGGGGAATGAAGCGCCGCCCACTGGCTCTTCGCCGGCGTCTAGAATGCAGGTTTCGCCGGGGGCCAGCTGCAGGTACACTTCGAGCGTGCCCTGGGCAGAGGTACGCACTTTGGCCACGCCCACCTGCTCGGTCATGGGGTTGAACAAGGCCGCGGTTTTGGCCGACGTTTGCAGCGGCACCCAGCCATTCACCGGCTTTTCGGCCCAGTTAGCTAGGAAGTAGTATTGGCCCTTGGCGTGGCGGCGGCGCATGAACTGCAGGCCGTTGTCGACCAACGCTTCGCGCTTCACACCGGCCTGCGCCATCAGCTGGTCCACGTTGGAGCCCAGCAGCACGCGGCCCTTGCCAATGGTGGCTTGCTGCACACCGTCTTTTGCGGCACCAAACTTCAGCTGGGCCAGTAGCTTCTTGAAATTGGCACGGCGGTTGGCCAGGTTGCCCAGGCCGGGCACGTCGTCGGGCGCCTGGTTTTGCAGCAGAATGGTGGCGCCGTTTTGGGCCAGCCGCACCAGCTGCTCCATGGTCAGCAGCGGCATGAGGTGCGCCTCGGGCACCAGCAGGGTTTGGTAGTTGGCCCCGCCGCCGGTGGTGAGGGTAGCGCCGGTATTTTTCACTTGCAGCACCTGCTTGTCGGAGATGAAATCGTAGCCGTAGCCCTGCTTCAGCAGCAGCTCGCTGGTGGCCGCAATGGGCATGCCCTTGAAGCCGTGCTCGATGCCGTCGAAGTGCTGGAGCAGCACCTTGCCGGGCCGGGTGTAGGCGTCGGAAATGGGCAGGTACAGCAGCACGTCGTTGCTGGGCTGGCCGGCTTGCAAGAACGACTGGCAGCGGGCTGTGTACTGGTTCAGCTTGCCAAAATCCTTCCAGAACGGGTTCTGGGGCACAAATTCCACGGCGGCGTAGAACAGCCAGCCGGGCCACTTAGCGGCCTGCGGCGAGTAGGTGGTGCCGTGGTGAAACACGTGGTTCACGCCGCCGAGCAGCATGCGGTCCACGGCCTTTTTCACGTCGCTGAGCTTGGACAGGAAATGGTCGTTTTCCCAAGTCGCCGTCTCGGCCGAAGTCAGCGGCTTGCCCGCTACGTGCGCCGCCGACGACGCAAACTTGATGCGCGTGAGGTCCTCCCCTTCCGTCTCGGGAATGTCGGTCACGGCGTACAAATCCAGGATGTTGGCCGGCGAGCCGTGGGCTTGGTTACGAATGAGGGCGCCGTGGGTTTTGGCCCAGGTACTCCAGGTTTGGGTGTAGTTTTCGAGCAGCAGTTCCGACAACGTTTCGCGGTAGTCGGTGAGCACGCGTTTGTTTTCGTCCTCGCTGGCCTTGCCGAACAAGCCGGGTAGGTGCTGCTTCAGGTCGTAGCCCCGGCGCTTCTGAAACTCGGCAAACATCTGCGGCGTCCAGTTCGATTCGCCCTGGGCGTCGTCCACCTCATACGAGTCGTTGAAAAACGCCCGGATGGGCTTCACGTCATGCCCCTTGAAGGCCTTATCGAAATACGCCAAGTAATGGTCGGTGGCCGGCTTCGAGAAGTGGTCGATGACGTCGCCTTCGCCGCCGGGGCCTGCGCGTTCCACCTGCTTGCCGTGCCCGCCTTGGAACAGGGCGTACAGCGTCCAGTTACCACCGGCTGGGGCGGTCCAGCTCAGCTTGCCATCGGCGCCCACTTTGCTCGTTAAGTCCAAGGCTTCGCCCTTCTCCGAGTAGGCCATCAGGGCCTGCAGCGGAATGGGCTTTTCGTAGCGCACCTGGTCGAGCGCCAGCGCCTGTAGGTTCTTGTTAGTTGCCACCGGGTCGGCAATCTGCTTGATATCTACGCGGTGGCCCACGGCGTTGGCAATGGGCTTTTGAATGAATTTCACCGGCTCGGCTAGGGTGCCGCCGCCTTTCACCTCGTAGGTGCTGTAGGCCACGTACTTCGAGGCATCCACCGGCGCCACCCAAGGCCCGCCGAAGGGCCAGCCCGACGCCTGCGCCACGTCAACTCCCAGCCCCAGGCGGCCGGCTTCGGCCAGGGTGTGGTCGAGCATGCTCATCCACTTCGGCGAGAGGAAGTCGATAAACTGGCTTTCGGCTCCTTTCACCCCGTAAATGGCCGTGATTTCCATGCCACCCAGGTTGGCCTGCTGGTACTGGGTCATCAGGCTGGTCAGGTCGGCTTTGTTCACGGCGCTGCCCTCCCACCACCAGCGGGTCCAGGGTTTGGTTTGCTGCGTGATGGCCGGCCACTTGGGCGCCTGGGCGTGGGCGGCCAGCCCAAGGGTTGAAAGGAAAAGTAAGGCGAGGGAGCGTTTCATAGTGGTTCTAATGGGGCGTCATGTCGAGCGCAGCCGAGACATCTCGCTCGGGGAAGTAAGTAGTTTCCCGTGGCAAG
>NZ_DASVSI010000162.1:0-20695 GCF_036388155.1 Hymenobacter sp.
CTGGTGGAACACGTCAGCCAGCAGCACGTGCTCTCGAACCTGGCGCTGCGCATGTACGGCATCTACCTGCAAATCGGCCACGCCCGCAACCAGGCTGATTTTGAGCGGCTGACCACGTTTTTTCGCTCCGCCCTGGCGAACGTGGACATGCGCAACGCCGACTTTTTCGAGGAGCTTTACTACTACCAGGCTCACGTGTGGTACTACACCATCACGCAAAATTTCCTGGCCTGTTACCGCTACGCCCAAAAGTGGGTCGACCTGTTTGAGCGCTACCCCGCCATTCGCCAGCAGCAAACCATGCTCTACCTCAAGGGGCTGCACAACCTGCTTATCACCTCCTACAACCTACTCTATTACAGCAAATTCACGGAAGTACTGGCCAAGTTGGAAGCTTTCGCCGATGACCCCGACCGACGCAGCAATCCCAACATCGAGATGCTGCTGTTTCTGTACATCTACACCAACCGCATCAACGCCTACTTCATGCGGGGCCGTTTCACCGAAGGCCTGACAATCGTCCCGCCGCTACTGGCCAACCTCGCGCAGTTTCAGCAGCAGCTTGACCCGCATCGCCTCATGGTGTTTTACTACAAAATTGCCAGCCTGTACTTCGGCAGCGGCGATTTCAACAAGGCCATCGAGTACCTGACGAAAATCATTCAGTTCAAAGACAACGCCTTGCGCGAAGACATCCAGTGCTTCGCCCGCATCCTCAACCTGATTGCGCACTACGAGGCCGGCCGCGACGAAAGCTTGGATTACCAGGTGAAATCGGTGTACCGCTTCCTGGGCAAAATGAACGACCAGCAGCAGATGCAAGTGGCCATTTTTCAGTTCCTGCGCACCGTGGGCGACCTGAATCCACAGGAGCTGAAAAACGCCTTCATTCAGTTAAAGGACCGGTTAATTGCCATCTCACATGACCCTTTTGAACGGCGTCCCTTCATGTACCTGGACATCGTTTCCTGGCTGGAAAGCAAGATTGAAAACCGGCCCGTGCAAGAGATTATGCAGCGCAAATTTGGGCTGTTGAAGTAGGCGGATGGGGTGAGAGCCCGTCATGCCGAGCGCAGCCGAGGCATCTCGCGTGGGGTAGTAATTCAATCGGTTGTCATCCTGAGCGGAGCGAAGGACCTTCTTAGGTCAAAACAGGTCGTTTCATCGTGAGAAGGTCCTTCGCTCCGCTCAGGATGACAAAAGGAGCAGGCGAGATGCTTCGGCTGCGCTTGGCATGACGTTCAGAAGTCCAGGTTTTGACATCGTAGGCTATTCCTATACAAAATTTTGACTCACAACAAATTGCGAATGGTTACAGAAGGCTAGAAATAGTAAAGCAGCGGGAAATATTTTTTCACTGGCCGAAGACTGGCCGGTTCTTTAAATAACTGTGCGCAGCGGGCTGATTTCGCCCCGCCGCTCGCTAATGTCTCCGCCCCGCATATGACTTTCAATAGCCCGACACCATCCACCGACACTCCTCAGGGCCTGTACCGCCCCGAATTTGAGCACGATGCCTGCGGGACTGGTTTCATCACCCACCTCAACGGCCGCAAGACGCACCAGACCATCACCGATGCGCTGACCATGCTGGAAAACATGGAGCACCGCGGCGCCTGCGGCTGCGATTCCGACTCCGGCGACGGGGCCGGGCTGCTCATTCAGATTCCGCACTGGTTCCTGCTGGAAGAGTGCGTGGCGCTGGATATTCGCCTGCCCGAACCGGGCAGCTACGGCGTAGGGTTTGCCTTCCTGCCGAAAGATGCCAAGTTGCGTGAAGCCTGCCGCGAAGTCATCAACGGCGCGGCAGCGCGGCTGGGGTTTCCGCTGCTGGGCTACCGGCCCGTGCCGGTGAACCCGCTGGGCATTGGACCCACGGCGCTGGCCGCCGAGCCGGTGATGGAGCAGGTGTTTTTCGGCCGTCCGGCGGGCATTACGAATCCGGATGACTTTGAGCGCAAGCTGTACGTGCTGCGCCGTCTGATTTTCAAGACGGTGCGTGAGACGGTAACTGCCGCGATGGACGTGTTTTACTTCGCCTCGCTCTCCTGCAAAACCATTGTGTACAAGGGCCAGCTCACCACCTACCAGGTGCGCGGCTACTTCCCCGACCTTAGCGACGAACGGGTGACGTCGGCTTTCGGGCTGGTCCATTCGCGGTTTTCCACCAATACGTTTCCGAGCTGGAAGCTGGCCCAGCCATTCCGTTTTTTGGCGCATAATGGGGAAATTAACACGCTGCGGGGCAACCTGAACTGGTTTTATGCCGGGTTGCGCAGCTACGTGTCGCCTTATTTCTCGGCCGAGGAAATGGACATGCTGCTGCCGGTGGTCGATGCCGGGCAGTCGGATTCCGCCTGCCTGGATAACGTGGTGGAAATCCTGCTGCACTCGGGGCGCCCGCTGCCGCACGTGATGATGATGCTGGTGCCCGAAGCCTGGGACGGCAACACCCAAATGGACCCGCTCAAAAAGGCGTTCTACGAGTTTCACGCCACATTTATGGAGCCCTGGGACGGCCCGGCCGCCCTGCTCTTCACCGATGGCAAGCTCATCGGGGCCATGCTGGACCGCAACGGCCTGCGCCCCCTGCGCTACCTCGAAACCACCGACGGCCGCGTGCTGGTGGCTTCCGAGGCCGGCGTCCTGCACATCGACCCCGCCACAGTGGTGCAGAAAGGCCGCCTTCAGCCCGGCAAAATGCTGCTGGTGGATACCGTGGCCGGCCGCATCATCACCGACGAAGAACTGAAGGCCCAGGCCGCCGGCCGCCAACCCTACGGCGCGTGGCTGAACGAGTACCAGATTCAGCTGGACGAGCTGCCCGAGCCGCGCCAGATGTTCACGGAGCTGGCCGCCGACTCGGTGTTCAAGTACCACCAAGTGTTCGGCTACACCCGCGAAGACATCGACGTGCTCATCACCCCGATGGCGCTGGAGGCCAAGGAGCCCATCGGCTCGATGGGCGTGGACGTGCCGCTGGCTGTGCTCTCCGACCAACCGCAGCACTTGAGCAGCTACTTCAAGCAGTTTTTCGCGCAGGTCACCAACCCGCCCATCGACCCCATTCGGGAGCGGTTGGTGATGAGCCTCGCCACCTTCCTGGGCAACAACGGCAACATCCTCGACGAGGACAAGCACCACTGCCACTGCGTGGCCCTGCGCCAGCCCATCCTCAGTAATCTGGAGCTGGAAAAGCTACGCAGCATCGACACCGGCATGTTCAATGCCAAGACTTTGCAGACGTATTTCCGGGCTGATGGCAAACCGGGCGCGTTGGAAAACGGCCTCGCCCGCCTCTGCCGCTACGCCGAAGATGCGGTGAACGACGGATTCGAAGTGCTGATTCTGTCGGACCGCGCCGTGGATTCGGAGCACGCGCCCATTCCCTCGCTGCTGGCCGTTTCGGCGGTGCACCACCACCTCATCAAGCTCGGGTTCCGGGGCTCGGTGGGCCTCGTGGTGGAAGCCGGCGACGTGTGGGAAGTCCACCATTTCGCCTGTTTGCTGTCGTTTGGGGCCACGGCCATCAACCCCTACCTGGCGCTGGCCACCATCCGGACCATGCACGAGGCGGGCCAGTTCAACACCGCGCTCGACCATGCGCAGCTGAATTACAACTACATCAAAGCCGTGTGCGACGGCCTGCTGAAGATTTTCTCGAAGATGGGAATTTCGACCTTGCAGAGCTACCACGGCGCGCAGGTGTTCGAGATTCTGGGCCTGAACCAGGCGGTGGTAGATGCCTACTTCTGCGGCGCAGTCACTCGTATTGGTGGGCTCGGCCTGGATGAAATTGCTCGCGAAACGCTCTACAAGCACTTTCAGGGCTTCCGGAGCACCACGCCCGAGGAGCAAACCCTCCTGCCCGACGGCGGCCTCTACCACTGGCGGCGGCGAGGCGAGGCGCATATGTTCAACCCCGAAACGGTGCATTTGCTGCAACTCGCGACCCGCACCAACAACTACGCCACCTACCAACGCTACGCGAAGCTCATTAATGAGCAGCCCGAGCGCATGTTCACCCTGCGCGGCCTGCTGGATTTCGCGCATCACCGCGACGCCATTTCCATTGAGGAAGTGGAGCCGGCGGAGGGCATCATGCGGCGGTTTGCGACCGGGGCCATGTCGTTTGGCTCGATTTCGCACGAGGCCCACAGCACCCTGGCCATTGCCATGAACCGCATCGGCGGCAAAAGCAACACCGGCGAGGGCGGCGAGGACCCGCTGCGCTACGAAAAAATGGCCAACGGCGACTCTATGCGCTCGGCCATCAAGCAGGTGGCGTCGGCACGCTTCGGCGTCACAGCCCACTACCTCACCAACGCCGACGAGCTGCAAATCAAGATGGCCCAGGGCGCCAAGCCCGGCGAAGGCGGCCAGCTCCCCGGCCACAAGGTGGACGAATGGATTGCCAAAGTGCGCCACGCCACACCCGGCGTCGGCCTGATTTCGCCTCCGCCCCACCACGACATCTACTCCATAGAGGACCTGGCCCAGCTCATCTTCGACCTAAAAAACGCCAACCGCGCCGCCCGCATCAACGTGAAGCTGGTTTCGAAGGCCGGCGTAGGCACCATCGCCGCCGGTGTCGCCAAGGCCCACGCCGACGTCATCCTAATTGCCGGCTACGACGGCGGCACGGGCGCCTCGCCCATCAGCTCCATTAAGCACGCGGGCCTGCCCTGGGAGTTGGGCCTGGCAGAAGCCCACCAAACCCTGGTGCGCAACCAGCTCCGCAGCCGCGTGGTGCTGCAAGCCGACGGCCAAATGAAAACCGGCCGTGACCTGGCCGTAGCGGCCCTGTTGGGGGCCGAAGAATGGGGCGTGGCCACGGCCGCGCTAGTGGCCGGCGGCTGCGTGATGATGCGCAAATGCCACCTCAATACCTGCCCCGTGGGCGTCGCCACCCAGGACCAGGAGCTGCGCAAGCTCTTCACTGGCCAGCCCGAGCACGTCGTGAACCTGTTCCGTTTCCTGGCCGAAGAGCTGCGCGAAATAATGGCCGAGCTGGGCTTCCGCACCATCAACGAGATGGTGGGCCGGCCCGAGTTCCTGAAAGTGCGCGAGGGCATCGCCCACTGGAAAGCCCGTCACCTCGACCTGACCGACATGCTGCACCCGGCCGTGAACATCTCCGGCGGCACCCTCTACAACAGCGAGGCACAGGACCACGGCATCCGCGGCATCCTGGATTGGCAGCTGCTCGACCACGCCCAGCCGGCCCTGAATGAACAGACGCCTGTTTTTGCCGAATTCGAGGTGCACAACATCGACCGCACCATCGGCACGCTGCTTTCGAACGAGATTGCCAAGCGCTACCACGCCGCCGGCCTGCCCGACAACACCATCAACTACCGCTTCCGCGGCTCGGCGGGCCAGAGCTTCGGCGCATTCAGCGTGCGCGGCCTGTCCTTCGCACTCGAAGGTGAGGCCAACGACTACGTGGGCAAGGGCCTGAGCGGGGCGCAGCTGGCCATCTTCCCCTCCCCCGCCGCGCATTTCGTGCCAGAGCAAAACATCATCATCGGCAACGTGGCGCTGTACGGGGCCACCTCCGGCGCGCTGTTCGTGCGCGGGCAGGCCGGCGAGCGGTTTGCCGTCCGCAACTCCGGCGCCACCGCCGTAGTCGAAGGCGTGGGCGACCACGGCTGCGAATACATGACCGGCGGCCGCGCGCTCATCTTGGGTCAGACGGGCCGCAACTTTGCCGCCGGCATGAGCGGCGGCATCGCCTGGGTGTACGACCCCGACGGCGCATTCCCGGCCAACTGCAACCCCGAAATGGTGGAATTAGACCCGCTGGATGCCGACGACGAAGACCAGATTCAGGAGCTGCTGAGGAAACACGTGGAGCTGACGGGTAGCCAGGTGGCGGCGTTTCTGCTGGGGAACTGGCAGGAGGAAGCCGGGAAGTTCGTGAAGGTATTCCCGAGCGAGTACAAGAAGGTGCTGCAAAGGGCGCGGTACGCGGAGGTGAGTTGAACGATGTAGAGACGCATACTTGCGTCTCGTCGTTGAACAAACAGCCAGGACAATGTAGAGACGCAATATTTTGCGTCTCGTCGTTGAACGACCAGAACCGCGCCGAATTGCCTAAAACTGCGCAGACTAAACAACATCAGCAACGACGAGACGCAAAATATTGCGTCTCTACACAGTTCTAAAAAGATGCCTAACCCCACCGGTTTCAAAGAATTTTCCCGCGAGCTGCCGCCCAAGGCCGCGCCGCAGGAGCGCGTGGCCCACAACCACGAATTCGTCGGCACTTATTCTGAAGGGCAGCTCACGCAGCAGGCGGCCCGCTGCATGGATTGCGGCATCCCGTTCTGCCATTCGGGCTGCCCGCTGGGGAACATCATCCCCGAATTCAACGACGCCGTGCGCGAGGAAAAGTGGGAAGACGCCTACCAGATTCTCAGCGCCACCAACAACTTCCCGGAGTTCACCGGCCGCATCTGCCCCGCGCCGTGCGAGGCGGCTTGCGTCCTGAGTATCCACAGCAGCCCGGTGGCCATTGAGGAAATCGAGAAGCACATCATCGAAATCGCCTTCGCCAAGGGCTACGTGCAGCCCACGGCGCCGGTCCTGAAATCGGGCAAAACGGTGGCCGTGGTGGGCTCCGGCCCGGCCGGGCTGGCGGCGGCGGCGCAGCTGGCCAAGGCCGGCCACACCGTCACGGTGTTTGAGCGCGACGACCGGCCCGGCGGTCTGCTCCGCTACGGCATCCCCGATTTTAAGCTGGATAAGTGGGTCATCGACCGCCGCATCGACTTGCTGAAGGAGGACGGCGTGAGCTTCCGCTGCAACACCGAAATCGGCCGCGACGTGTCGTTTGCCCAGCTCACCCGCGACTTCCACGCCGTGGTGCTGGCCGGCGGGGCAAGCGTGCCGCGCGACCTGAACATTCCCGGCCGGGAGCTGCCCGGCATCCACTTCGCCATGGACTACCTCACCCAACACAACCTCCGGGTGAGCGAGCTGGACCTGCCCGACGCGCCCATCTGGGTGGAAGGCGAGGACGTGGTGGTCATCGGCAGCGGCGACACGGGCTCCGACTGCGTGGGCACGGCCAACCGCCAGCGGGCGCGGTCCGTCACGCAGTTTGCCCTTATGCACCAGCCCGGCCAAGAGCGCCCCGCCCACACGCCCTGGCCGCTGGAGCCGCACATTTTCCGCAGCAGCACTTCGCACGAAGAAGGCTGCCAGCGCTACTGGGGCATCAACACCAAGGCGTTTTTGGCCGATGACGCCGGTCGGCTCCGGGCCCTGCGCGTGAGCGATGTGACCTGGGAAACCGACGTCATGGGCCGCCGCATCCGCTCCGAGGAGGTGCCCGATTCCGACCGCGAAATCCCCTGCCAACGCGTGCTGCTGGCCTTGGGCTTCACCGGCCCCCGCGTGGAGGGCCTCCTGAACGAGCTGGAAATCGACCTCGACCCGCGCGGCAATGTGCTGGCCGACGACAAAACCTTCGTCACGAACCAGCCCAACGTCTTCGTGGCCGGCGACATGCGCCGCGGCCAGTCGCTGGTCGTCTGGGCCATCTCGGAAGGCCGCGAAGCCGCCCGACAAGTGGATTTGCTGCTGACGGGTAAAACGGCGCTGCCGAGCAAGAATGCGGTGGGGATGTTTGCGTAACCGCCTGTCATTGCGAGCGCAGCGCGGCAATCCGTCCTCTCGATGCGACCAACCTAATAATGTGACACGCCCCGGCATTGTAGAATGTCGGGGCATGTCTTTTCTCATTTCTCGCTATGCCAATTTATATCCAGCTGCGGATAAACAACCTTTTGAACGTAACCTATTATCCTATCACCTGCTTGAATCAATAAATCTTTGCGCTTATTCAATTCCTCAATTGCACGCTGCTTCAGACTGATATCTGGCTTCCAGCCGTCACCACGGTCTAACGTTTCATCGAAAATGATTATGCACAAAGCATCAAGCAAGACATACTTTTTATCCAAGAGAGTGAGAGAATTATTTAAACCTTCGATTATTAATTCAAAATATCCTCCGTCTCCTAACATCAGTTCTTCATCTTGAGAAAAATAAAGGTTCTCATTCTGTGCCCATTCCAAAATCAATTCTTTATCAAGAAGAGGCAAACTACCACTACCCGAAAATTCTTTTCCTGCACACTTCGGACAGATTGAGCCAAATAATTCCTTAGTATCGAAAAGGTGGAAAGCAGCTTCACGTTTCGTCAGCGACGCTTTTATCTCTAAGCCGCAATCAGTGCATTTCCTGGTCACTTCGTAATTCATCGACGAAAATATTGGTTGGTTCGAACCGCAAGAGTTTAGCGCATAATATATGTACTAAGAACTGTAGCAAATAAGCATTACCGTCAACTAACGCCCGTATCTTTGAATCACTCGCGTTTGGTATGTCCCCTAGCCCAACGGCACTCTTTGTAAAAAGAGAAGCCCGGCTGCCTAGGAACAGTCGGGCTTCGAGAAGTGTGGGGGTTATGAAGCAACCCTTTACTTCTTGGCAAAGATGAAGAAGGACAGCGCGAAAAAACTACTTCAAACGGTCTGCAAAGCTGTTTTGATTGGAGTGGCTAGCGGGGTGGGTAAGGCTATTGGCCTTTTCCTGCTCACGCAGCTATTCCGGTAGTTGGTAAGGCAGTTGGGCCGTGCGCCCAGCTGCCTTATTTTTTTTACGACTCTGCTGTAAATATACACGGCCGGCCAACAATTAGTTACGAAGCAGAGCCGCAGACTTTCTTTTTTGCGCTCGTTCTGACCCGCTCCTCCTCCGCCACGGTGTACCGCGGGTCTTCCTCCACATTCACACCAATAAGCGCCCCGGCGTTGCTGAGCAGCTGGCGGCAATCGGGGCTGAGGTGGCGCAGGTGCAGGGTTTTGCCGGCGCGGTGGTAACGCTCGGCTTCAAGAATACAGCAAGAATGTTTGCGCAAATCAACTGCTGGTTGGCTTGCACAAATTAAATTCTATTCCAATTCTCTGGTTTTAAATAATCAAGAGGCGAATTAGATTTAGTCGTCAAATCTCCTCGCATCAACTGGCTGAAAAGGACACCAACTTTTAGTATGCTATTTGTCAGCGGTGGCACTGGCCATTTCTCGCCTCTTATTTCATTTTCGATAACGGCCATTGTAGCTACTGGAAGACCAATTGGTAGACTTGATAAATGAGCATTAAGCACCTCAGCAACATTCAACAAAAATGCTCTATCCTCATCAGAGGTAATTATGTCATCCAGGCTAAGGTCAATGCACCCAACAAACCCAACTGTCGCGGCCAAATACCAATCATTAACCACTCTATCTTTTAGCTTGCTATTCGCATGAAATTGCCCTTTTTCAACTTCTTTCACAAACAAGAGGGTCCAAACTTCTAGGTAGGCGTCATTACACCAAAAGCCGTGGTCGTGGTATTTCACAAAGCTTGTAGCCATAGCAAACTATTTCAAACGCGCTTGATGCGCTTGGTTATCTCTTTCCACCAAACAAAGAGGTTTCTCTTGATTAAACTGGTGCCGTTGTTGGCGAAACATTTAAGCAGCAGTGGTCCCTCGGGTTTCCCTTTCCACTCCTGAAAAAAGAACCGGCCGCTCATCGGCAACACGTGTGTTGCTTCGACAAGCGGCCGGTGTGCAGGCGCACTGACTGAGTTTAGAAAAGGGCCTTCACGAAAGCAAAGCGCGGTGAAGCGGCGCCGTAAGGATAGAGTACGTACGCGTCGTCGGCGCGGCGCGTGATGGTGGTGGCGCCGACACTCGGGCCCGTGGCGGGGCCGGTGGCGAAGGAACCGCCAGCGCTGGTGGTGGCCCAGTTGTCGGTGCTTCTCATCCGGAAGACGGTGCGTTGGCCGCCGGACACGACCAGCAGCGTTTGCGGGTCATAGAGCAGCATGCCATCGGCTCCCGTCAGGCTTTGGCTGGAGGTAACGGCCGTGAAGCTGCTGGGCGTGGCAATTGGTACTTTGAACAGGGTGCCGTCGTTCGTTTTTACGGCCAGCAAGTACCCATCGGGGTGGTACACGATGCCATTCAGCCCGAAGCCGGTGCCGCCGAGCCGGGGGTCTTCCAGAAACACGGTGGGGTTGTTGCCGTCGCGGTCCACTTTGTAGATGATGGGCGACATGCTGTCGGTGATGTAGATGTTGCCGTCGCGGTCCACGGCAATGTCGTTGGCAAAGTGCATCAGGGCCGGCCGCAACGCCCCCAAATCGACGAACTTGGTCAGGGTGCCGTTGGAGGAGTTGAAGATGGCCAACGCGGCCAGTTTGCCGCGCGTGGGTTGGTTCACGAAGTTGGGGTTGAACCCGTTGTCGGATACGGCGGCCAGCAGCCTCTGCCGCGGAGCATCGAAGTTGATGCCAATGGTGGAAATCAGCCTGTTGCCGGAAACAGCCGGGACATCTCGGCCGAATTCGGTATACACGCTGTCGTCGCCCACCACGCCGATGGTGCCGGTGGTGCGGGAACTGACAAAATACCGCTTGCCGGCCTCGTCATATTGAATGCCTTCGGGAAAAACGCCCGCTTTGGGCACCGATATCCGATTGGGGCCGGCCACAGGTATAGGTACAGCCTGCTTCCCAGGCTCAGAGCAGCCGCCCCCTCCCAGCAAGCCCACGGCAAGAGCAGTTAAGCGAATAATGCGGGGCAGCCCAAACGGCAGGGCTCGGGCACGAAAGAGAGGTTGAAGCATGACAGGTAGCCAGAGTAAGGGTCAATAAATGAGGTACCTGCTTCTACGCGTTTCATCCGTAATAGGCTGGCCCAAATCTGCTTACTCCCGCTACAACATTATGGCTACCCGATGGCCTTTTGCACCCACGGCTTCACGCCCGGCACCTTGGCCAGCCGAACGGCGGCGTTCACCAGCCAGGGCTTGGTGCTGAGGAAGCGCATGAGGCGGTAACTCTTGGCCAGCTTCTTTCCAATTTTGGCGGCTACCTGGGCATCGTACTGAGCAATGTGAGCGGCGCTAAAATCCTGCTTGTCGAAGCACGCCAGCGCTTGCGTCGCGGCCAGGATGCCGCTTTGAATGGCCGTGTCGATGCCGTGGCCCTGCAAGGGGTCAATCAGCGAGGCGGCATCGCCGCACAGCAGGAACCGCTCGCCGCTGACGGGCCGCGTCCGCCCGCCGCCCAGTGGCAGCCCAAAACCCACGATGGGGCCCAACTGCCGGGCGCTGGCAAAGCGACCTGCTAGGGCCGGATGCGTGGCTAGAAGGCGCGTCATGGTTTCCTTCAGGTCTACTTTGTGCTTGGCCACTACCTCGGCCAGCATGCCCAGGCCCACGTTGTAGCGGCCCTGCCCTACCGGAAACAGCCAGCAATAGCCCGCCAGGTAGTCGCGGGTCAGGAAAAACTCCGTGGTGCCGCTTTGCGCTTCGGCCACGTTTTCAAAATAGGCCCGCACGCCCACGCAATGGTGAGCCCGGGCCAAGCGCGGCTCAGGCAGCAGCTTGCGGCCCACCACCGAGTTGGCCCCGTCGCAACCAATGACCAGCCCACAGGTGATTTCGGGGCCTTGCAGGGGCTTCAGCCGGACGTGGTCGGCATCAATTTGCAGGTCCTTCAACCCGGTGTTTTCGAGGATGGCCGTGGCCGGGGCGTGCGTGCGTACCAAGTTCAGGAGGGCATCGTCGAACGTCTCACGGGGCGAGTTGAAGCTCGGCAGCTTCCATTCCAGCACCAGGTTGGCACCGTTGGGGGCCACCAGCTTGGAGTTGCGCACGGCATCCATGGGCCGGAGCTGCCACAGGCTGTCGGCAAAAGTGGGGTCGAGCTGGCGCAGGGCCTTGAGGGCGTGGCCGGGAATGGCGTCGCCGCACACTTTGTCGCGCGGAAATTGCGCCTTGTCGAGCAGGGCCACGCGCAGGCCGCTGTGGCGCAGGCCTAGGGCGCAAGCGGCTCCGGCCGGGCCCGCGCCCACAATGGCCACGTCGTAATCTAAGGAGGGTGAACTGCGCACGGCCTCAAAGGTAGCGGACCAGCCGGCGCTCCTTACATTGCCGTTGGCTTTAGCGCCATTGCCGCCCTATGTATTCTCCCAACCAGCGCACTTCCGAAAATAAGCGCAACCCTCGCACAAGCCGCACGGTAGAAGCCCCTGAAGCCGCATCAGTTCCGGTTGGCGCCGGCGGCTGGGCCGCGTATTATTTTACCCGCTAATTCCCCTCCGCTCTGGCCTTGACCTCTCCTCCCTCCCTGATTCCTTCTGACGACGCCGCCCGCTTGCGCGCCCTCGAGCGCTACCAGCTGCTGGACGCGCGCAGCGAAAAAGTGCTCGACGAGGTGGTGGCCGCCACAGCCCGGCTTTTTCGGGTTTCCAACGCCATGCTCTCCATCGTAGAGGAAGAAAAAGTGCTGGTGAAAGCTCCCTACAACCTCCCGGTGGAAGTGGAGCGCATTGCTCGCAACCAAAGCCTGTGTTCGGCCACCATCTTACAGGACGACACGGCCGTTTTCGAAGACTTGGCAAAAGTCAGCGCGCCGGGCATCGACATTTCGCTGATTCAGCAGCTGGGTCTGCATTTTTACGCCGGCCACAACCTGCGCACCCCCGACGGCTACAACATCGGCTCGCTGTGCTTGCTCGACGGGCCACCGCGCCAGTTTGCGTCGGTGGAACGGACGCTGCTGGCCAATTTGGCCCGCCTGGTGATGCGCCTGCTGGAGCTGCGCCGCATTTTGGGAGCCCACGCGGGCAGTACCGCCGTGCTCTGGGATTTCGTGTACCGGGCCATTGGCGAGCAGTTGGCCCGCCTCACGGCGCTGGCCGAGCGCGCCGTTCCGGCCACCGGCCCGGCCGGGCTCACGCCCGAGGTGGCGCGCGAAGCCGGCGACATCGTGGGCATCATCGACCAGTTTGTGGCGGCCACGCTGCGCCGCACCTGAGCCGCGCCACACGGAGGCGCCGTACTTTTGTAGCCTTTCCGTGTTTGTAGCATTATGGTTGAAAAATTTAAGGTAAAAACGCTGGCGCTGCTCGGTTCCACGGGGTCTATTGGGACGCAGGCGTTGGAAGTGGTGCGGCAGCAGCCGGGCCGTTTTCAAGTGGCGGTGCTCTCGGCCCAGCGGCAGTGGGAGCTGCTGGCGCAACAGGCGCAGGAGTTTCGGCCCGCCGTGGTGGTCATCGGCGACGACGCGTTTTATCAGCCCCTGAAAGCCGCCCTGGCCCAGCAGCCCGAAACCCAGGTGCTGTCCGGCACCGGGGCCCTGGCCGACGTAGTGACCCGGCCCGACGTCGACATCGTGCTCACGGCGCTGGTGGGCTACGCCGGCCTGCTGCCCACCGTGGCCGCCATCAAAGCCGGCAAAGACATTGCCTTGGCCAACAAGGAAACCCTGGTGGTGGCCGGCGAGCTCATCACGGGCCTCGTGCGCAAGCACGGCGTGCGCCTGCTGCCCGTCGACTCGGAGCACTCGGCCATTTTCCAGTGCTTGGTGGGCGAAGCGGGAAACCCCATCGAGAAAATCATTCTCACGGCTTCGGGCGGGCCCTTCCGCGGCCGCTCGGCCCAGCAAATGGAGGCCGTGACCAAAGCCCAAGCCCTGAAGCACCCCAACTGGGACATGGGCGCCAAAATCACCATCGACTCGGCCTCGCTCATGAACAAGGGCCTGGAGGTGATTGAGGCCAAATGGCTGTTCGGGCTCACCAACGAGCAGATTGACGTGGTGGTGCACCCGCAAAGCATCGTGCATTCGCTGGTGCAGTTCGAGGACGGCTCCCTGAAGGCCCAACTGGGCCTGCCCGACATGAAACTGCCCATCCAGTACGCGCTGGGCTACCCCGAGCGGCTGGCCAACACCTTCCCGAGGTTCTCCTTCCTAGACTACCCCACCCTCACTTTTGAGGCGCCCGACCGGGTGGCTTTTCCCAACCTGGAGCTGGCTTTCGGGGCCATGCGGCGGGGCGGCAACGCGCCCTGCGTGCTCAACGCGGCCAACGAAGTGGCCGTGGCCGCGTTTTTGCGCGAGGAAGTGGGCTTCCGGCAAATGTCGGACCTGGTGGCGGGGTGCCTGGCGCGGGTTTCGTACCTTGCCGAACCGTTGCTGGCCGACCTCGTGGCCACCGACGCAGAAACTCGTCGCGTGGCGGAAACGCTGCTGTAAAAACTTTTGTCATGCTGACGAAGGAAGCATCTTATCACGGCTGCTTTCGTCATAAATACTATTTCCTGGCGTTGGCGTGATAAGGTCCTTCGCTGCGCTCAGGATGACAGATAAATAAAATTCTCCTTGGAAATCCTCACCATGATTGGCCAGCTCCTGCTGGCTCTCTCGATACTAGTTGGCTTGCACGAATTTGGCCATTTTGCCTTCGCCAAGCTTTTCAAAATCCGGGTCGATAAATTCTACATCTTCTTCGACTTCCTGTTTCCGATGCCCACCGTGGCCAATTTCGCCTTGGTGAAGAAGAAAATCGGCGAGACGGAGTACGGCATTGGCTGGTTCCCGCTGGGCGGCTACGTGCAAATTCACGGCATGATTGACGAGACGCAGGACGCGGCCTCGCTATCGGCCGAGCCGCAGCCCGACGAGTTCCGGGGCAAGCCCGCCTGGCAGCGTTTGCTGGTGATGCTCGGCGGCATCATCATGAACGTCATCACCGGCATCGTCATTTTCGCGGCGATGACCTTCCATTACGGCGAGGTGTTTCTGCCCGCTTCGGAGGCCAAGTACGGCGTGCTGCCCAACGGCCTGGGCCGCGAAATCGGCTTCCGCACCGGCGACAAAATTGTGAAAATCAACGGCCGGCCGTTCACCGAGTTCGACGACGTGTACAAGCCCGACGTCATCATGGGCGACAACTCCTACTACACCGTGGAGCGCAACGGGCAGCTGGAAGACATTAAAATCCCGGCCAACTTCCTCGACAAGTTCGGCAAGCAAAGCGCCGACAGCCTGCTGGTGCGCCCCCGCGAAACCTTTGCCGTGGAGCGCGTGGTGCCCGGCGGCGCGGCCGCCAAGGCGGGCCTGCTGGCCGGCGACAAAATCACGACCGTGGGCGGCCAGCCCGTGCAGTTCTTCGACGAGCTGCAAGCGGCCCTGCTGGCCAATAAAGGCAAAAAGACCGAAGTGGTGGTGGAGCGCAACGGCCAAACCATCCCCTTGGCCATCGAGGTGAGCGAGTCGGGCCGCATCGGCTTCGAGCGCAAATCGACGCTCAAGCTGGGCACCCGCCAGTACAGCCTGGGCGAGTCCATCCCGCAGGGCGTGAGCAAGGCCTTTGGCGTAATTGGCCTGCAGGCCCGGGCGTTCGCCAAGATTGGCCGTGGCGAAATTTCGGCATCCGAAAGCCTGGGCGGCCCGGTTGAAATTGCTCAGCAATTTGGCGGCACCTGGGACTGGCAACACTTCTGGGGCTTGGCCGCAGGCCTGAGCATGGTACTGGCGTTCATGAACTTGCTGCCCATTCCGGCCCTGGACGGTGGCCACGTGGTGTTCCTGCTCTACGAAATGATTGCCCGCCGCAAGCCTTCGGACCGCATCATGGAAGGCGCTCAGCGCGTGGGAACCGTGCTGATTTTGGCACTGATGGCCTACGTCATCGTGTTCAAGCAGATAATGAAGCTGTTTTGATAACGGTTAATGGTTAACGATTAGTGGTTGATGGCATGCCAAAACATCCATTAATCATTAACCACTAACCATCAATCATTAAAAAATGAAGCGCTTTCTGCTGGTTCTCGCCGCCTTTGTCCTGCTGGCTACTACGGCTAAGGCCCTGCACGCCTACCACTCTACGCTGACGGAGCTGCGCTACAACGCCGCCAAAAAGCAGCTGGAGCTGTCGATAAAAGTCTTCACCGACGACTTCGAAAAGGCGCTTTCCGAAGGCCAGCCCACGCTCGTCAACCTGAGTGATGCCGGCCCGCGGCCGCTGACGCTGGCTACGGCTTACTTGCAGCGCACGCTGCAATTTCGCACGCCGGCCGGCGCTCCGCTCCCGCTGCAAGTGCTGGGCATGCAGGCCGAAAACGACGGCTACTGGCTCTATTGCAAAGTGCCACTGCCAGCGCCCACGCCCGGCGTGCAGCTGCGCCAAGCCATGCTGCTCGATGCGTTTGGCGACCAAATGAACATCGTGAACATCGAAGCCGGCGACAAAAAGCAGAGTGTCCTGTTCCGCGCCGGCCACGAGCAGGAATTGCTGACTTGGTAGCAGCACGAGTACCGCGAAATTTCATTTCGCTCCGCGCTGGCTCCGGTCACACCATTGGCCTGACCGACCCAACGCGAGGCGAAATGAAATTTCGCGGTACTTGTTTTTACGCCGCTGTGGCCCCGCGCAGGAATTGGCAGAACGGTACCATTGCCCGAAATACCTCCAGCACGTAGCCGCGGAAATTTTCGTGGGCCAGCACCTCGGCGTCGGTCATCGTGTGCGAAGCCGTGAAGCTTTTGTGCTTGAGCAGCTCAATTTCGGGGTGGTCGACGGAGTACGCGGCGGGCGACTTTTTGAGCTTGTCGCCGCCCATGCCGCCGAAGTAGCGCTGGAAATCGGGCGCGACCAGCAGGGCTTTCAGTTCGTCGGCGTTGTAGTCGATTTCTTGGCGGATGGCAGCTAGCTGGGCTTTATCGGGCATGTACAGGCCGCCGGCGACGAGGGTATTGCCATTGGGGCCGAGCTGAACGTAATAGCCCGGGCTTTCTACGTCCTTGCCGCTGGCGATGAAATACGCCGAGAAGTGCGTTTTGTAAGGGTCTTTGTTGTTGCTGAAGCGCACGTCGCGGTAGATGCGGAAGACGCTTTTGCGGCCTTCAGGACCGGCCAAATCCGAGTCGAGCTTCTTGAGTTCCTGAAACCAGAACTCGGCGTCTTCTTCGAACTGAGCGCGCAGTTGGTCGTAGGTGGCTTTGCGCTCTTGAAACCACGGCCGCTCATTATGCTTGGTGAGGCCGGTGAGAAAGGTGAAAAGGGGTTTGAGTTGCATGGGTAACGGGTGGATGTTATTGATTTAAACCGTCAGGATGAGCGCAATTGTGGCGTTCCGTTCGCTTTGCTCAATGATTGCGACGGCCGGCCGAACTGAATTGCACAGGGCGAGTGGCGCGGCGGAAAGCCCACCGCAACTACCGCTGCTAAGGTAGGGTGCACGAGGAAGCGGTGCCAATAATATTGGCAAAGCCGGAATTTTTAGGCCCAGGTAAAATAGTAGAACCTGAATGCCGTTGTAGCGCCATTCTCCTTCATTTACGGTTCGTTTTTATGCTACGCCGGCTCTCGTGCTGCTTGCTGTTGGTGCTTCCCGTGGTTCAGCTGCTGGCCCAGTCCTGCACTCCCACCAGTAAGCGTGATGTGACCTTGACCGACTCCTCGAAATTCTGGCGGGAGCAGCTGCGTTTTTCGCGGGTGCGGGTGGCGCACGCGGCAGTGGGGCCGGTGGTGGCGGAGTTGCTGGACGCCCACTCGCTCGATGCCAAGCGGCTCGAAATCCTGCTGCGCGTTATCAAGACCCACCAGGAAGTAGAAGTGTGGGCCCGCAACCAGGGCGCAAATACCTTCCAACTCCTGCAGCGCTACCCGCTGGCCGCTACCTCGGGCCACCTGGGGCCCAAGCGCCGCGCCGGCGACCGGCAGGTGCCGGAGGGTTTCTACGAAATCAACCGGTTCAACCCCAAGAGCGATTATCACCTCTCGCTGGGGCTGAATTACCCCAATGCCGCCGACCAAGCCCTAGGCGAGCCCAACCCCGGCGGCGACATTTTCATCCACGGCGGTGAGGTGACCGTCGGCTGCTTACCCATCACCGACGCCGGAATTGAAGAGCTGTACCTGCTGGCCGTAGCGGCGCGCGCAGCCGGGCAGGCTGTTATTCCGGTGCACATCTTCCCCTTTCCCCTCACGGAGGCCGAGCTCGCCAAGCGCGCCAGCAGCCCGCACCAAGCCTTTTGGCGGGGACTGATGCCGGGCTATGCCTACTTCGAAAAGCGCCACGAGGTTCGCAGCGCGGCGCCGGCCACCGTAGCGCGAACTTTGTAGTTCGCGTCCCCGAACGACACTCCAACGGCGCGGGGACGCGGACTACAAAGTCCGCGCTACGGCGGCCAGCGCCGCGCTACGCATAACTTGCCGCCGTGCCGCGTCTTCTTCTGCTTTTCCTGGTTCTGGTCGCCTTGTTCAACGTGAGCCGCGTGCTGCGCGAGCCGCGCCCGACCGCCGACCGCCCCATGGACTTCCGGACCTGCTACGTGGGGCAGGACGTGCTGCGGCAAGGGCTGAACCCCTACGACGACGCCACGCTAAAGCGCGGCTGGCAGCAGCTCGTTCGACAAGAAAACCTGACTAGCCGCACCCAGCCCGGCTTGCCCAACCTGCCTTTTCTGTACCCGCCGTGGGCGGTGGCGCTGTTTGGCCTCACGGTGGGCCGCCTGCCGTATGCCCTGGCATGGCCGCTGTGGTGCGGGCTGGCGCTGCTGAGCGTGGGGCTGCTGGCGGGGCTGTGGGCTGCGCTGCTACGCGTGGCAACCGGTGCGGCGGTGCCGTGGTGGCAATTTCTGGTGGCCGCGCTGGCGTTGAAAGGCACCGTTCCGGCACTGCTGGCGGGCCAACCAACCTTTGTAGCGCTGGTGCTGGGCGTGAGTGCGCTGGCCGTGGGCCGGCTGGGTACGCCAAGCGGGGCGGCGTTGGGCGCCGGGGCCTCGTCTGGCGCGTTTTCGGCAGGCTCGGCCGTAGACCAAACCCAGCCCGCAAGCACGTGGCGCCGGGTGGGCGCGGGCCTGCTGCTGGGCTTGGCTGCTTTCAAAGTGACGCTGGTGTTGCCGTTTGCCGCGTGGTTTTTGTGGAAAAAACAGTGGCTGGCTCTGGCCGTGGCCGTGGCAGTAGTGGCGTTGTGCAGCGCCGTGGCGTGGCACTGGGCAGCCGCCCCGCACGAGCTGCTGCCCACCTACCAGCACCTCGTGGCCCAGGTGCGCGCCCAGTCCTTCGACCCCACCGACCCCGACTACCCCCTGACCCAAGGCATGACGCTGCGGCTAGAGCTGGGCAACGTGCTCGAATGGCTACGGCCCGGCAGCAGCGCCTGGCACGTGGTGCTGCACGCGGCCCTGTGGCTGGCCGCCAGCGCCTGGTTGCTGCGGCATCGAAGCCGCGGCCACGCCCTGGCTGATTGGTACTTATTTCTGGTGCTGGGCACGCTGACGCTGCTCACTACCTACCACTTGTACTACGACGCAGTGTTGCTGTTGCCGCTGCTGGGGTATAGCGCGCGCCTCCCGCGGCACTTGCAATGGCTGCTGCTGGCGCTGCTTCTGCCCCTGCTGTTGCCCCTCAACGGGCTGGCCCTGGCGCTTGGTAACCCCGCGACGCTGCACGGGCTGTATTTTTTGCCGCCGCTGGGGCTGCTGGGCGTGCTGGGACTACTTTTGGCCCGGCCAGCCACTGCTCAAAGCCCTTAATTGCCTCACCCAAATTCTGCGGACCTCTGCGCATACCTCCGCGGACCTCTGCGAGAAACCCGCCAAGCACCAACCAGGCTCGATTTTTCGTTTAGCCCCACACTGCTCACCGATTTTCCTCCATGAAACGTCTTTTTCTTGCCTTGTTCCCGCTGCTGCTCACCGCGGCGGCCCATGCCCAACGCCCTACTGATATTTGGTATTTCGGTCAGCAGGCCGGCTTGAAGTTCGAAAACGGCACCACGCCCAAGCCGTTGAACGACGGCAAAATGAGCACCTACGAAGGCTGCGCCGTGGCCACCACCGCCAAGGGCGAGCTGCTGTTCTACACCAACGGCGAAACCGTGTGGAACCGCGAGCACCGCGTCATGCCCAACGGCATCAAGCTCATGGGCAGCGGCAGCAGCACGCAGTCGGCCCTCATCGTGCCCGACCCCGGCTCGGGCAATATTTTCTACATTTTCACGGTCGCGCCCCAGGGCACGGTCAACGGCCTGCGCTACTCCATCGTGGACATGACCCGCGACAACGGCCTCGGCGACTTGCCCCGCGTGAACCTGCTGCTCATCCAGCCGGTGGCCGAAAAGCTGGCCGCCGTGCGCCACACCAACGGCCGCGACACCTGGATAGTGGCCCACCGCTGGAACTCCAACGCCTTCGTGTCTTACCTCGTGACGGCCGATGGCGTGAGCGCCAAACCGCTCCTGAGCAACGTGGGCAGCATGAACGCCGGCCCGGGCCGCAACGCCATCGGCGCGCTCAAGTTCTCGCCAGATGGCCGCACGCTGGCCGCCGCCCTGTGGCGCGAAACCAACAAGTTTGAAGTCTACGATTTCGACCGCAGCACCGGCAAAGTGAGCAACGCGCGCGGCTTTGGCGGCTACCCCGAGGCCTACGGCGTGGAGTTTTCGCCCGACGGCAGCAAGCTCTACGGCACCTGCAACGGCGTGGGCGGCGGCGAAACCCAAATCTGGCAATTCGACCTCAAAACCAAAAAAGCCGAGCTGGTCGGTAAGTCCGCCAACCGCAAAATTGGCGCCCTGCAGCTCGGGCCCGACAAACGCATCTACGTGGCCCGCGAAGACAACCCCAACCTGGGCATCATCCAAGAGCCCAATGCCCTGGGCAAAGATTGCAAATACGTGGACGAAGGCCTGAAGCTGGGCGGCCGTCGCAGCAAGCTGGGCCTGCCCGCTTTCGTGGTAGTGCCGTGACGGACGCCTGCGGCTTAATGAGGAATGAGGAATGAGGAATGAAGAAGGGGGGGGGGGGGGGGGGGGGGGGGGGGGGGGGGGGGGGGG
>NZ_DASVSI010000163.1:0-78748 GCF_036388155.1 Hymenobacter sp.
CGGCGCCTGCCGTTCTTTGCACGCAATATGACCCCAGCCGACTTCCCCGCTAACATCACCGCCGCCCTCGCCCAGCTCAGCTACGGCGAGCAGCCCGACACCCTCTACGCCCCCATCCGCTACATCATGGGGCTTGGCGGCAAGCGCATCCGGCCGCTGCTCACGCTGCTTGGCGCCCACCTCTTTACCGATGAACTCAGCGGCGTCATCAAGCCCGCGCTGGCCACCGAAGTCTTCCACAACTTCACCCTGCTCCACGACGACCTGATGGACCAGGCGCCCCTGCGCCGTGGCCAGGCCACCGTGCACGAAAAGTGGAACCCCAACGTGGCCATCCTCTCCGGTGACGTGATGCTGGTGCGGGCCTACGAGCTGTTCCTGGAAGTGCGGCCCGAACTGCTCCCGCGCATCCTCGCCCGCTTCAGCCAGACAGCCGCCGAGGTCTGCGAAGGCCAGCAGTGGGACATGAATTTCGAGACCGAGCCCCAGGTCAGCATCGACCAGTACCTGGACATGATTCGCCTGAAAACTGCCGTCCTCCTCGGCTTCTGCCTGGAGCTGGGCGCCCGCCTCGCCGGCGCCTCCGAGGAAGACGCCGAGCACCTCCGCCAGTTCGGCACCGACATCGGCCTAGCCTTCCAGCTGCGCGACGACCTGCTCGACGTGTACGGCGACGCCGCCACCTTCGGCAAGCGCGTAGGCGGCGACATCATCTCCGACAAGAAGACCTTCCTCCTGCTCTCTGCCCAAGCCCAGGCCAATGCCGAGCAACAGGCCATCTTGCGCCAGTCCATCGCCCAACCCGTCACCGATGCAGATGCCAAGGTGGCCGCCGTGCGTGCCATCTACGACGACCTCGAAATTCGCCCCCAGACGGAAGCCCTCATCAACGACTACTTCCAGGACGCCCTCCAGCATTTGGAGCGCGTAGCGGCGCCCGCAGCGCGCAAGGAGCCCCTCCACCACCTCGCGCTCCAGCTCATGGACCGGGAAAGCTAGTTGTCAGTTGCTCGTTGGCCGTTGTCAGATTGTTCTCGATGATGGCTCTTCGGGCCTAGCAACTGACAACAAACAATTGACAACTACATCCCCTTTCCGTGTTCAATCCCATCCTCATTCTCATCGGCCTCACGGTCGCCATCTCTGCCTATGCTTGGTCGAAAGACGAGCTCATGGACTCCTGGATAATGCAGCCCTACCGCATGGCCCGCTCCAGCGGCCAGTGGTACCGCCTGCTCACTTCAGGTTTCTTGCATGCGGATTTGATGCACCTTTTTTTCAACATGTTTGCCTTCTACTCCTTCGGCCCGGTGGTGCTGCGGACGTTAGTAGAAGTGTATGGTCAAGGGGCAGGCATTGGCCTGTTTCTACTGCTCTATTTGGGTGGCATCATCATCTCCGATTTGCCTACTTACTTCCGTCATCGCGACGACCCCGGCTACCGCAGCCTCGGCGCGTCGGGTGGCGTGTCGTCGGTGCTCTTCGCCAGCATTATGATTATGCCTGTCGCTCCCAAAGGCCAAGGCATTACCATTTTTCCGTTTAACGATTTCCCCATTCAGCCCTTCGTGTTTGGCTTCCTCTATTTAGCCTACTCCTACTACATGGGCCGCCGTCGGGGCGATAACATCAACCACGATGCCCACTTTTATGGCGCTCTCTATGGCGTGGTGCTCTTACTTGCGCTTATGCCCACTGCGGCGCCTGCATTTATTGAACAAATAAGCTTGTTTATTCAGTCAAAACTCTGATTATCAGTTAATTGATTCTAATTTTATAATCTGAAATAATCTATTTAGGGAGCATTTCGTACTGAGGGAAGATTCCATCTTTCACTTTCCTTCCCTCCACATGCAAACCCTCCGTCAATTCGCTTCTCGCTTGCCTTCCACGGCTCTTTTGCTGCCCCTGCTGTTGCTGGCCACTTCGTGTAGCCGTTACAACAATAACGGCAGCCTTTCCATCGTCGGAGTACTTTACCTCATTCTGGCTATTGCAGCTGTCATCAGCCTGCTAAAACAAGATTGGAGTTTGACCAAAAAGCTCGTTTGGGGCGCCATCATTTGGTTCTTCCCAGTTCTTGGGTCCATTATCTACTTTCTGTTCTCAGGCCGTAGGTAGCTAAAGTCAGCCTGTTTCCTTCAAACAAAAAGCCCCGGCCAATTGGCCGGGGCTTTTTGTTTTGGGATGCTTCACCGTCGAGCCGATTCTGCGGTCTATTCCAATGAGTGGCTTTTACTGATTTAGCAGCCGCTTTTTTTCCAGCCGTGCTACGCCCCGCAGCAGTTCGCCGCTGTTCGTAATTTGGGTCATTTGCCAGTGGTCGCCTTGGCGCCGCATCTTCACTTCCACCACCATTGTGGTATCGTATTTGGGCTGCGTTATCTCCAACCCCACGAAAGCATTGTCGCCTTCCTCCCGAGTGTATTTGATGCCCTTGAATTCGCTCTCTGGGCTCGCCACGCGGCTGGCCAGTCCGGTCAGCGAGAGGTTTACCATGCGCTTGGGTGCTGTCGCGGCGGCGGCCTCTAGTGAGCCGGTTTCTACGTAGCGCTGCACTTCCTGGTGTGCCGCTTTAGCGAGGGCTGGCTTGAGCATGCGCAGGGCCCCACCAGTCACAAGTCCGCCGCCGGGTATGAGCGAAGTCAGCGCCGAGCTTTGCTGGGCTACGTCGTCTACCAAGTGGCCCGTCACGCTGCTCACGTCAACGTACTTCTCGAACGTGGCCATGTCGTGCGATTGCACCGCCGCCGCGGCCAGCACCAATGCGCCCTGCGGCCCATTCTTCAAGCTTCGGTAATAGTAGTAGCCTCCGGCACCCAGGGCTATGAGTAACACAAGTAGCAGCAGTTTTTTCATGGATGCGAAAGCAATAAAGATGAGCTGCGAAATTACCCCAAAGCTTGGGTTTTGCTGGAACCCCCTGTGTGGTGCCCAAGCGGCACAGCAGCATTTGCCCTGAAGGCACTTCGGCCGCCTACGGGCGGTTTTGCTTCCCATACTGCTAAAACCTGTAGCAACGCCCATGCTCGTTCGGTTTCCTGTGCAGCGCCGTCATAGCACATCTACCGTAGTTGACGCTGCCTGCTCCCCAAAAACGCCATGCGAGCCTTTTTTTACGCCCTCATTACTCGGGGTGAATGCAGTTGAATTAAACGTCATGGTATCGTCAACAACCAAGTTTTCGTCTCGCACGAGCCGTGGCTAAATCCATTCATTCCTTTGACCTGAATGGGCAAAACACACTCCTTAGCGGGCCACGGCACCGCTGCTTATTTGCCTAGTAACGCCACCTTATGGCGTTGTGACTGCGGCCAGCTCCAGCACTCCAATTGCTCCGAGCATTTCCCCGAGCTGCCTACAAGCCCCTGCTGAAACAATTTCTTGAGTGCCTTAAAAACCACACCTCATCAGGGAAGGCTCGCCTCAGTACAGTACTCGCTTGAGTTCAAACGCACGTCTGGAGGAGAGAGGGTGTTTTCCATCGTTAGCGCTAGGCTTTCCTCACTTCGACGCTTAAAGTTTTTCTGGTGCGGGCGTTCTGACGCTTGCCACGCCACGCTGCTGTGCTTCGACACCTGCAACTCGGGTTGGCTCATTAGCAAGCATCCAGTCTAACCACTTAATTATTGGCCGAAGATGAGTTGCCTTGAGGTACCACAACCATTAGGCTTTGTACCCACCACTCTTGGGCCGGACATTATGCTGTTCCCCTGAGACTGCGCGGACAGAGTTCCTGCCCTTGTACACATGTCTGTAAACGGATTCATCGATTTGGTACGCCTAACACTTTTATGAACGCATGGCATCACTACAACCTTTCCGGTTAGGTTGATTGCCGCCCTATCTGGCCGGTAACAAACCGGCTGCATTGATAGTACTGCTCCACTAATGAAAAGGGTTTGCTTGATTCAGCAGACCTGTTTTGTAATAATTACAGTGCTTGTATTGTAACAAGCGTGTTCGTAACGCGTTATTGTCACGACCTTAATTGTAATTGTTACACTGTCTTTGTTTGTAACACATGTGTGATTATACATAATTTGTAATTTTATTGTTCGTACAAATTTGTCTAATTCGCGTAGAATGGACATATTTGCACAAGCGTTACGGAACACGTCAATTATGCCACATCAAGGGGAAATCCTGCAAGAAGCCATCAAAAACAGCGGTATTTCCATTACGCGTATCGTAGAGGAACTGGGCATTACACGCCCAACAATTTATCGTAAATTCAAAGAAGAAACAGTCGATTACAACATTGTAAAAAGAATTGGGGAAATAATAAATCACGACTTTTCAAATGATTTTACAGTTGTCCAGCAATCTGTACTTTCATTTGTAACACAACAAGCCAAAACACCTGTTACAAGTACTGTTACACCGCGTGTAACATCCTCTCTTAATGCAGAATCCGACCCCGCAAAGCAACTTTTACTTCTGCAGGCGAAGTATATCTCCCTGCTTGAGGCCTATAATGAGCTCCTGTTGAAAGTGTATGGGCCAAAGTGACAAAAATGTTCCACGTGAAACATTTTTGTTCGGGTCAGGATTGACGAACAGATGTGTTCTCTTGCGCAGCTTAGTTTAAGAAAAGCAAAGGAAACAAGCGGCACTTAGGTAATCCATGCGCGGCATGTGGTTAGACCAGTGTTTGACCGAGCGAGCATGTTGTGGGAGACGGGTTACAACCAGTTACAAAACACTTGCTCTTGCTATAATGACGCTGCTGCAAAAGCCTGAAAAATCTCCCAGAAAAAGTATGGTAAGCTCAAGTGTCCAAACCCGCACTTGCACCTACGCGGTGGGTGAGAAGCGAGGATGAGGAACTCACTAAGGGAAATAGGGAAATGTTGGCGTCATGAACGCACGGGAGTCCTGACCCTACAATGGGCAAGCCAAGGGCATGCGGAGCAAAGCCGACGGACGCTACCGCTACAGGAAGATGACTTCCTTGATAACTGTTTCGCCCACCTCAGCATTGATGAGCTCAGCTACCCGGGTCTTCGCCATGAGGAGCTCGTGTTTGAGCGGGGCAGAGGTCAGCCGAACGAAAAGCCGGCCCTGATTGACGTAGACCTCCTGGGTCTTTAAAGCAACGGCCTTCCCCATCACGCGCTCCCAGCTGGACACCACGGTCACTTCATTGAGCTTGCCTTGCAGCCGGTAGGTACGCACCAGTGTTTCGAGTCCCTCCTTGAGGGAAATGTCACCGGAGCGAGTGGGGGAGGAAGGCTTTTTCACGAGGCAGGCAGGCAAAATAAAGGGGCGAATAAACCCCTGTTATGTTACCGCAAAGGTAGCCCAGGCTACCGTTATACCGGCGCGACAGTACCGTCCTGGACTCGGAAACGGAGGATGGGAATGGTCACCCGAGCCAAGGCCTGGTCGGTTCGCTCAAGGTTGGTGTCGGTAAGAAATACTTGCCCGAAGGTTTCATCCGCCACCAATTCCAAGAGCCGGGCAATGCGCTTGTCGTCGAGCCGGTCAAATATATCATCAAGGAGGAGCAGCGGCTTGTGCTGTTGCTTGGCGGCCAACATTTCAAACTGCGCCAACTTGAGGGCAATTGCGAAGGATTTCTGCTGGCCTTGGGACGCGTGACTCTTTACGGGTTGCTCATCCATGAGGAAGACAAAATCGTCGCGATGCGAGCCGGTGGTGCTGCGCTGCAAGGCAAAGTCGCGGCGTTCGTTGCTGCGCAAAAGATGAGCGAAATCGGCACCCAGGAGCTGGCTTTTGTACGTGAGCGTAACCAGTTCCCGGCCGTCAGCTAGCTGCTGGTAGTGGCGCTGGAAGATGGGCACGTACTCCGCCAGGAAAGCTTCGCGGAGGGCGGTGAGTTGCTGACCGATGGGAGCAAGCTGCTCATCAAGTGCCAGAAGGTATTCCCGGTCGAAGCCGTGAGCGGGCCGGTCGCCTCCCTGCTTCAGGACGGCGTTGCGCTGGCGGAGCAGCGCGTTGTAGGAAATGAGCAGTTCAAGGAACTCGTGGTCGAGCTGGGCCATCAGGCTGTCAAAATATTTGCGTCGTTCCTCGCTGCCCTGCCGAATCAGGTCCGTGTCGTAAGGTGAAATGAGCACCGCTGGATACTTGCCGATGTGGTCAGCCATGCGCTCATAGGGCTGCTTGTTGTGGGTCAGCGTCTTTTTCTGGCC
The DNA here is from genome assembly GCF_036388155.1 of Hymenobacter sp. NCBI lineage: Bacteria > Pseudomonadati > Bacteroidota > Cytophagia > Cytophagales > Hymenobacteraceae > Hymenobacter > Hymenobacter sp. Next base: position 6,159 of record NZ_DASVSI010000163.1, read on the forward strand.
TTGGCGCAAACTGACCTGGATGGTTTCCTGCCCTAAGTCAGAATTCGACGTAAAATTCCCCTTAACTACAAAGAAATCAGCGCCTTGCTTAATGCAAAGTGCGTCTGAAGAAGTTATCGCACTCTTGGTCAGCGACAAATAGTGAATGGCGTCCAACAAGTTGGTTTTTCCGCTGCCATTGTCTCCGATGAAGCAATTGAGGCCGGGGGACAAGCGCAGGGCGGCGTCATCGTAATTTTTAAAAAAAAGCAGCTGGAGGGAGTCAAGGGTCATAAGGTTCGGTATTGCCAGCACTTTTACGTAATTTCGCCCTCCCAACGCGAATTATTCTTTTCCTTGAACGAGCTATGGCAGATACGAAAGTAAAAGCTGCTTCAAAAAAATCGACGGCAACCAATGGCGCAGCAGCTGCAGCCAAAGGAAAAGGCAAGGCGGCCACCACCGGTGGCCAACCCGACCCGGTAATGCCCGGCACCGACGCCCCCACCATGGCGGCCTCCGGTACCGACTTGTCTAAAGAAGCCAAAGCCGGTACTTCCTTCCCGAAGGAAACCTACTTGCGCTGGTACGAGCAGATGCAGCTCATGCGGAAGTTCGAGGACAAGGCTGGCCAGCTCTACGGCCAGCAAAAGATTAAAGGTTTCTGCCACCTCTACATCGGCCAAGAGGCTTGCGTAGCGGGGCAGGTATCGGCGCTGGAAAAAGGCGACAAGTACATCACCGCCTACCGCGACCACGCCCACCCGCTGGCGCTGGGCACCTCGCCCAATGCCGTGATGGCAGAGCTATTTGCCAAAGCCACCGGCTGCTCGAAAGGCAAGGGCGGTTCGATGCACATGTTCGACAAGGAGGTTGGGTTTATGGGCGGCCACGGCATCGTGGGCGGCCAAGTGCCCATGGGCGCCGGCATTGCCTTTGCCGAGAAGTACAACAAGACCGGCAAGCTGTGCATTTGCTCGATGGGCGACGGCGCCGTGCGCCAGGGTGCCCTGCACGAAGCCTTCAACATGGCCATGCTGTGGAAGCTGCCCGTCATCTTCGTGATTGAGAACAACGGCTATGCCATGGGCACGTCGGTGCAGCGCACCTCCAACGTGACCGACCTCTACAAGATTGGCTTGAGCTACGACATGCCGTCAGAGCCCGTGAACGGGATGCGCGTGGAAGATGTTCACGAAGCGGTGGCCCGCGCCGCCGAGCGCGCCCGCGCCGGCGAAGGCCCCACGCTGCTCGAGTTCAAGACCTACCGCTACAAGGGCCACTCCATGAGCGACCCCGCCAAGTACCGCACCAAAGAGGAGCTGGAAGATTACCGGCACCGCGACGCCATCGAGGGCGTGCGCCACACCATCCTCACGAACAACATGGCCACCGAGGCCGACCTGGAAGCCATTGACGAGCGCATCAAAGCCCAGGTAGCCGAGTCGGTAGAATTTGCCGAAAGCTCGCCTTATCCCACGCCCGACGAATTGTACAAGGACGTGTACGTGCAAGAAGATTATCCTTACATCCACGACTAACTAACCCGGTCCCTGTGGGCCACCCGGCCTGCGTGCAGGCCTATAGTAGCAATACCCTCCGCAATGTCGAAGATTCCTTACACTGGCAAGAGCCAGCAGGCCCGTCAGGGGCAACCCGTTCAGAACGTTTCGGCCGACCCGCTGGCGCCTGCCGAAAACCTGGCACCGGAAAACCCGCTGCTCGAAGACCCGGACGCGTTGGCGGCCCGGCTGGCGGAGTCGGAAGATTTTGTACGCAACAACCGCAACCTGCTGCTCGGCATTCTAGCCGTGGTGGTGCTGGCCGTGGTTGGCGCGTTCGGTTTCTACTACTGGCGCAACACGCAGGACGCAAAAGCGCAGGCCAGCATGTTCCGCGCCGTGAACCACTGGGAAGCGGACTCACTGAACAAGGCCATCAAAGGCGACGGCAAGGCTCCGGGCCTGACCACCGTGGCCAACGAGTACGGCAACACCAAAGCCGGCAACCTCGCCAACTTCTACGCCGGCGTGGCTTCACTGAAGCAGGGCAAGTTCAAGGAGGCCCTCGATTACTTGGAGGACTTCAGTTCCGACGACTACTTGGTGCAGAGCCGTGCCTACGCCCTGATGGGTGATGCGCAACTCGAATTGAACAAGCCCAAGGAAGCTGCCGACCTGTACGCCAAAGCTGCCGACCACAACGCCAACGAGTACTTCTCGCCCGGTTACTTGCTTAAGGAAGCTACGGCTCGTGAATTGGCCAAGGACAACGAAGGCGCCGTGAAAGCCTACGACCGCATCATCAACGAATTCCCCTCGGCCCAAGAAGTGGCGGAAGCCCGCCAGTACAAAGCCAAACTGGAAGGCGCCAAATAAGCAGCACTCCACTATCATTGCCATCCCCATCCTGCACCGCGCAAGATGGGGATGTTGTTTATAAGACCACCTATGGCCACTTCTCTTCAAAACCTCAGCGACTACGACGCCACCAATTTTATTGACATCAGCGAAAAACGCTTCGGCCTAGTGGTTGCAGACTGGAACCGCGACATTACCGACGTGCTCAGCGCCGGTGCCTACGACACGCTCATCAAACACGGCGCCACTGCGGAGAACATTTTCTGCAATAGCGTGCCCGGCAGCTTCGAATTGACGCTCGGGGCGCAGTTCCTGGCGCAGCACGACGAGATGGACGCCGTCATTTGTTTGGGGGTCGTGATTCAGGGCGAAACCAAGCACGACGACTACATCTGCCACGCCGTGGCGCAAGGCATCACCCAAGTGGGATTGAAGTTCAACAAGCCCGTCATTTTTGGGCTTGTCACGACGAATACCTTGGAGCAAGCCTGGGACCGCGCCGGGGGGAAGCACGGCAATAAGGGAGTGGAAGCCGCTGTGGCTGCTATTCAAATGTTAGGTTTTTAGCATTCGGAGGAAAAGCGGCCCTGCGTTCGTAACTTTGCAGCCGCAAAATCAAGCGTGCAATGGCCTTACGTAGAGGCCGCAGGCACGCAACGGTTTGGCCAAACCATTTAGCAGGTGGCGGTGTTGCCGCTTCGCTGCCCAATGGCGGCGCATTTCCTACCCCTTTTACCCCCCTTTCGATGAACGAGGACAACATTCGCTATTCCCGGGAAGACTTGAATGAGTTCGACCAGATTATTCAGGAGAAACTGACGGCGGCCCGCAAAGAGTTGGCATTCATCAAGGAAACCCTGAACCGCAGCAACGATTCCGGCACCGACACCACCGCCTCGTCGGCCAAGGTGCTGGAGGACGGCGCTGACACCGCCGAGAAGGAAAGCATGAACCAGTTGGCCTCGCGCCAGATGAAGTTCATCCAGCAACTCGAAAACGCGCAGGTCCGCATCAAAAACGGCACCTATGGCGTGTGCATCGGCACGGGCAAGCTGATTCCGAAGGAGCGCCTGCGGGCGGTGCCGCACACCCAGCATTCCATCGAAGCCAAAATGGCTCGCCGCGACTAGTCCACGCGAAGGCCTGGGGCCCGAACCTGCGGGCTGGCGCTGCGGCGGCCGGCTAGCGGGTTCGGGCTTTTGCTTTTAACTTGAGGGAATCATTTTTGCCACCGTTAGCCTTTGTCGGCTATGCGAGCTTCCCCTCAGACCACCACGTTTTTCATCATACCGTAGCGATACGGCAAGCAACTACTTTCCCATGGGCAAGAAACATTTTTCAGAAGATAAGACGAACCGTCGCGGCGGTCGCAGCGCAGGAGGCCCGGGTGGCTTCGGCAACCAAAACGAGCGACCGAGCAATGGCGGACCCGCTGGCCGAGGCGAGCGCGAGCGTGGCAGTGACCGCGGCGGATACTCCGCGGCCCGTCCTGGCAATGGCCGTCCAGCCACGAACGGCGCTTTCGGGCGCCCGGCCACGAACGGCGCCTTTGGCCGTCCGAGCAACGGCGGCTTCGGCGGCGGGCGCAGCTTCGGCGAGGGCGAGAAGCGCAGCTTTGGTGCCGGTGGAGGCAAGAACTTCGGTGGTGGCCGCGATGGTGGCCCGCGCGAGCAAGGCGGTTTCCGCCCCGGCGCCGACCGGTTTGAGCGCGGCGAGCGCCCGGGCAAAGAGCAGCGCACCGGCACCAGCTACGGCCGCACGGCCCAGCGGCCGGAGCGTGGCGGCTTTGGCAATGACCGTGGCGACCAGCGCGGCGCGGGCCCCGATGCCCGGCCCATTCGGGAATACCAGCCGAAGGAAAACTGGAACGGCCAGCCTTACCGCCGCGATGGCGAAAAGGCCGTGCCCCGTGGCATGCCCGGCGAGCGCAACCGCAAGTTCCAAAAGCAAAACCCCAACGAGCCAACCGAAACCAGCGCCCCCCGCGGCGGCAGCTTTGGGCGGAGCACGCCCCGCGAGCCAGAGGATTTCCAGCGCAGCGAAGAGCGGGGCCCAAACCGGCCCATCCGAGCAGCCCGTCCGTTTGAAGCCAACCCGCCCCAGCCCCGTGAGGAGCGCGGTGAGCGGCGCGACTTTGCAGGCGGCAGCGATGCCGACCGCCGCGGCGACGAAGCGGCCTTCGGTCGGAAGTTTACGCCCGGCGCTTTTGGCAAACGTGAGAATGCTAACTACGCTGCTAGCCGCAGCACGGGCGAGCGCCCGGGTGGCTACGAGAAGCGCAGCCAAGAGAAGTGGACTCCCGCGCCCGGCAGCTTTGCCGAGCGTCGCGAGGCCTTGAAAGCGCAGGAGCGCAGCGTCCGTCGCTCGGGTACCGGGTATGGCGCTAGCGTCGACAAGCCGCGGGCGGCCCGCCCGGTGGTGCAGGAGAACCGCGCCGACAAGCCCCGCTACGGCGAGAAACCCGGCGAAGCGCCCGACTACAAAAACCTCAAGCACTACGAAAACGACAAGAACCGTGGCAACAAGCGTCGTCGCGAGGAAGAGGATTTCGGAGCTGACGAGACGCGTCTGAACCGTTACATCGCGAACGCCGGTATTTGCTCACGGCGTGAGGCCGACGCGCTGATTGCCGCCGGTGAAATCCGGGTGAACGGCGAAGTAGTGACGGAGATGGGCTACAAGGTGCAGCCCGCCGACACCGTGCAGTACGGCAAGACCAACCTCAACCGAGAGAAGTCGGTGTATGTGCTGCTGAACAAGCCCAAGGACTTCATCACGACCACCGAAGACCCCGAAGGTCGTCGCACGGTGATGGACTTGGTGGCCAGCGCCTCGAAGGAGCGCATCTTTCCCGTAGGCCGGCTCGACCGGAACACGACGGGCTTGTTGCTTTTCACCAACGATGGCGAGATTGCCCAGAAGCTTTCTCATCCTTCACACAAAAACAAGAAAATTTACCAAGTCGAATTGAGCCAACCGCTGGCGGAGGAAGACTTGCGCAAAATTGCCGAAGGGGTGGAGCTGGAAGACGGCAAAGCCGTGGTGGACGACGTGGCCGTAGTGGCCGGCAATGCGCACTTCGTGGGCATCGAAATTCACATCGGGCGGAATCGCATTGTCCGCCGCATTTTCGAGCACCTGGGCTACGAAGTGGTGGCCCTGGACCGCGTGCAATACGCCGGCCTCACCAAGAAGGACCTGCCCCGCGGCAAGTGGCGCTTCCTCAGCGAGCAGGAAGTAATTCGCTTGAAGTACTTCTTGTAAATCTGAAGCAAGTGTAAAGAAACGTCATGCTGGGCTGGTCGAAGCATCCTTACTACGGTAGGGATGCTTCGACCAGCCCAGCATGACGTTCTACTTCTACTCATTCTTCTCAATCAGTTCGAATTGCGCACGCTTGCATTGGACATCGGCAACACGGCAGTTAAGGCCGGCTGCTTCGAGGGGCCGCGCCTGCACCAGATGCAGGCTGCGCTCACGGCGCCGGAGGTATTGACGCTGGTGCAGCAGTGGCGCCCCGAGCACGTCATCATTGCCTCGGTGGCGGAAGATGCCGCGCTTCGAGCCGAGGAACTGCGAAGCTTGGTGCCGGGCGAAATTCTGACTTTCGCTTCCAGCACCACCGCCATTCCCCTGCGCAATGCCTACGCCACCCCGCATACTCTTGGGGCCGACCGATTGGCGGGCGCGGTAGGCGCGGCAGGCTTGCGGCCCGGCCAGCCCACGCTCATAGTGGACGCCGGCACCGCCCTGAAGGTTGACTTGGTCACGGCCGACGGGGTGTACCACGGAGGCAGCATCTCGCCGGGCCTGAGCATGCGCTTTCGGGCCTTGCACGCGTTCACGGGGCGGCTGCCGCGGTTGGAGCTGCCAGCGGCCGATGCAACGATTCCGCTCGTGGGCGACTCCACTACGGGAAGCCTGCTGAGCGGCGTGGTGCACGGCACGGTAGCCGAAATTACCGGGTTGATTGCTCAATATCAGCAACTCTATCCCGGACTTGGGGTGTTGTTGACGGGGGGCGATGCTGCTTTTCTGGCGGCCCGGCTCTCGGCTCGTATCTTTGTTGTGCCTGAGCTAGTGCTGCTCGGCCTTAATCGGATTTTAGCGTATCATGTTGTCAAATAAAGAGATGGGTTGCCTGCGTTTGGGCTTGGTGTTGGCCGGCGTGGCGGGGTTGACCGTGAGTGGCGCGCAGGCGCAGGGCCTGGGCAACTCGCCCTACTCGCGCATTGGCTTGGGCGAGTTCAACGCCAATACCGGCGGCGTGCGCCAGATGGGCATGGGCGGCGTTGGCTTGGCTGCGCCTAACGCAGTCAATGTGAACGAGTTGAATCCTGCCATGTTGTACTACACTTCGCGCACCACGTTTGAGGCCGGCTACAACGGGCAGTACAAAACGGCGAAGAATGCGAACGGCTCCATCCGCAGCGGCAGCGGCACGCTGGGCTACCTGGCCCTGTCCGTGCCATTAAGCTCAAAGTGGGGCGCCGCGGTGGGCCTGAAGCCGCTGAGCTCGGTGGACTACGAGTCGAACACCATACAAGGCGTTCGAAATGACCCCACCACCCAGGTGCTCACCCAGGCGAAAGGGGAGGGCGGCGTTTCCGAAGCCTACCTGGGCCAGGGGTTTCGCATCACCAAGAACTTCACGCTGGGGTTCACGGCTTCCTACGTTTTTGGCGTAATTGACGAAACCTCCAGCACCACCCTGCAGGTGGCCAACACCTCCACGGCGCTGCAGGAAACGGCAGTAGACCGCACTCACATTCGTTACTCGGACTTTGGGTTCCGGGCCGGCGCGCACTACCGGCACAAGCTCGGCAAAGAGCTCAGCGTGAACCTGGCGGGCGTATACGGTTTTGCCCACGACTTGCGCGGCACCCGAGACGTTACGCAGGAACGTCAGGACGCCGCCGGCGCCGTAAGCGCCAGCACCACCGTGAGCGATGGCCGCGGCAGCACCTACGTGCCCGCCCTCGCCCAGGTCGGCATCAGCTTCGACAACGACAAGAACTGGAGCGCCAACTTTGATGCTTCGCACCAGCAGTGGTCCAAATTCCGCAGCTTCGGCGAAACAGGCGTGCCCCTGAGCAACACGCTGCGTCTGGGTCTGGGCGGGGAAATCACGCCGGACCCGGGCTCGGTAGAGCATTACTTCCAGCGCGTGACGTACCGCGCGGGCCTCTCGTTTGCGCAGCTGCCGTACCAGCCGGGCGGCAAAGCCCTCTACGACCGGGCCGTGAGCTGGGGCTTTGCCTTCCCGCTGCCCACGGCCACTCCCCTGGAAGCCACCACTTTCAGCCTGGCGTTTATCTATGGCGTGCGGGGCAATACCGACGTGCTCAACGCCGCTACCGGCACCAGCAACGTACAGGAAAGCTATATCCGCGGGCAGCTGGGCATTACGTTGAACAACCGCTGGTTTATCAAGCGGCGTTTGCAGTAAGTCGCAGACTTTTTCAACCAACACAATGCTGACATTGAGGTTCGTTTTTGGAAGTGGGGCATTGCTGGCGGCGCTGGCGTTGGCTGGCTGCGACAAAAAGACGGCGACGGGCCCCAAGCAGGAATACAAGGGCCCGCTGATGGAAACCACCAACGTGAAGGCCCTCTTCAGCGACTCGGCGAAGCTCAAGTTTCAGCTTACCGCGCCGCTGGAGCAGCGCTTCGAAAACGGCGACTTCATTTACCCCAAAGGGGTGAAGGTGGTATTCTACTCGGCCGACGGGAAAAAGACGGTGGTGAACACGCTGACGGCCAACTACGGCAAGTCGGACAACTCCAAAAACCTCTACATCATGCGCGGCAACGTGCAGGTGACAAACGTGCCGCAGGAACAAAAAATGAACACCGAAGAGTTGTTCTTTGATAAAACCAAGCAGCTCATCTACACCGACACCGCCATGTTCGTAAAGGTGGAAACGCCCAACGAATACATTGACGGCTACGGCTTGAAAGCCAACCAGAACTTCTCGCGCTACAGCATCAAGCGGCCCACGGGCATCCTCTCCAAGTCGGGGCAGGCGCCGCTGTAGGGCCTTGGGTCAAGGCCGTCTTGGGCGGTGTTCCATTCAACTCGTTTCTCATGAAGTTCGACAAATCCCTGCTCCGCACCGTGCTCTTCGCCGTGGGCGTAGTGGCGTTGGTCATTGGCATCTACCAGACCATTCTGTTCAACGACTTGAGCCGAAACTACTGGTTGTTTATGGTGGCCATGACGTGCTGGATGCCGCTGCTCTACTGGCGGCAGCAGGAGCGCCTGGAAGCAAAAATTGCCGAGGAGCAAGCCCGGCTGGCCAAACAGGCCAAAGCCAAAACGCCCGCCAAGTCGGGGAAAAGACGCCGGTAGGCCAGTGCGCTTGACGAAGCAGCGGCAAGGACTTTTTGGGGCAACTATGCGCGATGAAGCAGGCTTTCCGGCTCTTTTTCGGGACTTTAAATCGGCTAATACTTTGATTACCGGTCAAATTCTGGTTATTTTGCGCCTCTTTTGACTAACGACAAGAATTGTCAGTTGCTCGTTGTCAGTTGTCAGCTTGTTCTGAATAACTGCTTCCCGAGGCTGACAACAGACAATTAATAACTGACAACCAAGGAATGGCTTTAATTAACACGATTCGAGAAAAATCAGGCGTGGCGGTGGGCCTCGTGGCGGTTGGCATGGTGCTGTTCATTGTGGGCGGCGACTTGGTGGGTGGCAACAGCCGCCTCTTCAACCGCAACGACACGACGGTGGGCGAAGTGGCCGGCCAGAAAGTGGAGCTGGCTGATTACAACAACGCCCTCGAGCAAGCCAAGCAGGCCTTCATTGCCCAGCAGCAGCGCCAGCCCGACGACCAAGCCATGGGCTTCTTGCGCGACCAAGCCTGGAACCAGACCATCTACCGCATGGCCTTCCAGCCGGAGTGGGAAAAGCTGGGCTTGAGCGTGTCGGGCGACGAGGAATGGGACATGGTGCAGGGCGACAACATCAGCCCCGCCATCAAGCAGGCCTTCTCCGACCCCAAAACGGGCCAGTTTGACCGCGCCCGCCTGATTGACTACTTGAAGAACCTCGAGAAGCTGCCGCCCGAAAACCAGGCCGCTTGGCGCAATTTCGAAGCCAACCTGCCCACCGAGCGCATTGCCAACAAATACAACGCCCTGCTGAAAAACTCGGTGTACGTGACCACCGCCGAAGCCAAACGCTTCGAGCAGGCCCAGAACACCAAAGCCACCGTGAAGTACCTGTTTGTGCCCTACGGCAGCATTTCCGACTCGGCGGTGAAGGTGACCGACGCCCAGCTACAGGCTTACCTCGACAAGAACAAGGGCAAGTACAAAGTGGAAGACGGCCGCACGGTGGAGTACATCACCGTGCCCGTGGTGGCTTCGAAAGAAGACAGCGCCGCCGTGAAAACCTCCATCGCGGACCTGGCCACGCAGTTTGCGTCGGCGCCGGTGGATTCGCTGTTCGTGTCGGCCAACTCAGAGCAGCCCTACAACAAGGCCTTCCGCAGCCCCGCCGACCTGCCCGAGGAGTTGCGCAAGCAATTGCCCCTTATCCAGGGCAAAGTGTACGGCCCCTACGCCGAAAACGGTACCTACTCGCTCTACAAAGTGACCGGGGCCAGCACCGGCACCCAGTCGGCCGCTCGCGCCAGCCACATCCTCATCAAAGCCGAAGGCGCCACGCCCGAAGCCAAGGCCGCAGCCAAAGCCAAAGCCCAGGACATCCTCAACAAAATCAAAGGCGGTGCCGACTTCGCCACCCTAGCCCGTCAGTTCGGCACGGACGGCACCAAGGAGCAAGGCGGCGACCTGGGCTGGTTTGGCCAGGGCCGCATGGTGCCCGAGTTCGAAAAAGCCATTTTCGGCGCCACGGCCCCCGGCTTGTTGCCCAACGTGGTGGAAACTTCGTTCGGCTACCACGTCATCAAGGTAACGGCGGCGCCCACCAAGCAGACCTATCAGGTGGCTGAGGTGAAGAAGACCATCGCCCCGAGCGATGCTACCCGCGAAGCCGCCTACGCCAAAGCGCAGGAGCTGAAAGGCCAAGCCACCGACTTGGAGAGCTTCCGCAAGCTGGTGACCAAAGACAAGACGCTGGTGAAGCAAGAAGCCAAAAACCTCGACCGCGCTGCCCGCAACGTCAACAACCTGCCAAATGCTCGTGAGCTGGTGCGTTGGGCTTTCGGCTTCAACCAGAACGGCGACGAAACCAAGGTGGGCGACATCTCGGAAGTGTACGAGATGGGCGACCAGTACGTCATCGCGGCCCTCACCGACCAGCGCAGCAAAGGCACCGCCACGGTGGCCAACCTGCGCCCCGAGCTGACGGCGCTGGTGCGCAACGAGGAGAAGGCCAAGCTAATCTCGGCCAAGCTGCCCACCGCGGGCACGCTGGAAGAAATGGCCTCGAAATACGGCCCCACTGCTCAGGTAGGCACCGCCCCGGACGTGGTGCTTGGGCAGGGCAACCTCACCAACGTGGGCTTCGAGCCCTTGGCGGTAGGCAAAGCCTTCGCGCTGAAGCCGGGTCAGAAGTCGGCCCCCATCCAAGGCGAGCAAGGCGTGTTGGTGGTGGAGCCCGTGAGCGTAACACCCGCGGCTTCTACCGCGGCCATCAAGGCCACGCAGCAGCAGCTCTTGCAGCAGCGCGCGCAGCAGCAGGATTCCAAAATTTACGAGGCCATCAAGGCCCACGCCAACGTGAAAGACAACCGCACGAAGTTTTTCTAAGCGACAACTTGTTGGGTTAAAAAGGGCCGTACCTTGGGGTGCGGCCCTTTTTGGTTTTGGGCATCTTTGTGAAACTGGAGAACCGGCACCCTACACCGCCGGGTTTGCGTTGAACGAACGCGGCGGAGCCAAGCGTTGAGGTCGAGGTTTGACTACTGTGTGTACTGAGCAGCAGGAACTAGGTAGTAAGAATTAAGTAACCAGTAGCTCCAGGTCGTGGCTTGCTTTTCAACGAGTGGGTCCACGTCTGCTATTTCTACTTGATTCTCGCCACTGTTTACTTGCTGCCTGATTCCGGCTACTTAATTCTATTCATTTATGCGTCCGCATTCTATTCTTCTCGCTGCTTCCATTGCACTAGCTCTGCCGGCTCAGGCGCAGCAGCCCGCTAAAGAGTGGGCGCCGGTGAGTGGGTCCGCGCTGGCCCAGGACTACGCCCGTCGCGGCGAGCACGAGAAAGTGGTATTCCTGTTCGAGAAGTTGTCGGCCGAAGAGCAGTCCAGCCTGTCGGTGTTTCCGGTCTACCTGGCCTCGCTGCAGGCACTGAAGCGCCACAAGGAGGCCGAGAAGCTCGCCAAAAAAGCCGTCAAGCTGCACCCCGAAGACGCGACCTACGGGGTGGCATTAGGCGGGGTATATTCCGCAGCAGGAGAGAATGCCGATGCCGAAAAACAGTGGCAAAAAGTCTTGAGCCAACTCACACCCGCCCAGGTGCTGCCAGTGGCCACCGAGTTTGCCCGCCGCGAGCTGCCCGCCTGGACCGAACGCACCTACCTACGCGGCCGGGCCCTGGCCAAAAACGACACCGAATACGCCCCTCAGCTGATTCAGCTGTATACCCAAACCCAAAACCAGCCGCAAGTGCTGGCCGAGACCCTGCGGCTAGTGGCGCAGAACGAAAAGCAGCTGCCTTTCGCCCGCAACATGCTGCAAAACGCCCTGCGCGAAGAGAAGGACTTTGACGCGCTGGAAAAACTGCTGCTCACGGCCACCCAGGAGCACCCCGAGCAGGCGTCCTATAGCGAGCTGCTGCTGTGGCTGCAAGTGCAGCGCCGCGATTTCAGCGGGGCCCTGGTGCAGGCCCGCGCCCTCGACCGGCGCAGTCGCAGCGAGGGCGTCCGGGTGATGGAGCTGGCTAGCATTGCGCAGCAAAACAAGGACTACGAAAGCGCCATCGAGGGCTACGCCTACGTGGTGAAGGAGTACCGCGGCGGCACTTACGGCAACATGGCCCGCCAGCGGCTGCTGCAGGCCCGGGAGGCCCAGGTGCGGGAAACCTACCCCGTGGACGTGGCCAAAGTGCGCGCCCTGGTAGGCGACTACGAGCAACTGCTGACCGAGCTGGGCCGCACTCCCGACACCGCACCGGTGCTGCGCAACCTGGCCAACCTCTACGCCTTCCAGCTGAACGACCGCGCCAAAGCCATGACCCTGCTGCAAGAGGTGATTGACATGCCGCGCGCCAGCGACGAAGTAGTGGACCAAGCCAAAGTGACCCAAGGCGACCTGTACCTGTTGAAAGCCGAGCCCTGGGAGGCCACCCTGCTGTACTCGCAGGTGGAAAAGTCGCACAAAGACTCGCCCTTGGGCTACGAAGCCAAGCTGCGCAACGCCCGCCTGAGCTACTACGCCGGCGACTTTAAGCTGGCCCAAAGTCACCTCGACATCCTCAAAGAAGCCACCACTCGCGAAATCGCCAACGACGCCATGCAGCTTTCGCTGCTCATTCAGGACAACACGGTGGAGGACACGTTGGGCCTGGGCCTGCGGGCCTACGCGGCCGTAGAACAGCTGGTATTCCAGAATAAAATTGCCGAAGCCATCAAAGGGCTGGACAACCTGCTGGAGAAATTCCCCGGTCATTCGCTCTCCGATGACACCTACTACCTCAAAGCGCAATTGCAGCGGCGCACCGGCGACTTCCCCGGCGCCGTGGCCACCTTGGAGCGCATCACCGCAAACCCCAAATACGACGTGCTGAGCGACGATGCCCTCTTTCTGCTGGCCCGCATTCAGGAAGAGGATGTGAAGGACAAAGTGAAGGCGCAGGAGCTCTACAACCAAATCATCACCAAGTACCCCGGCAGCATTTACGTGGCCGAGGCCCGCAAGCGCTTCCGCAAGCTGCGCGGCGATGGGGTGTAGGTAGTTTTTGAGGGCAAGAGGGTGTGGGAGTAGGGGTTAAACTTCCTACCCCCACACCCTCTTGCCCTCCTGCCCTCGAAAAACTACCCAAAAAACACGAACATCAGCGCCAGGGCCACGATGAATACCACGTACATCAGGCCATCCGAAAGGATGTACTGGCGGTATTTGCGGTAAAATTCCTGGAGCTTATTCATCGTCTGCGGCGGGGCGAGCGGCCCAGTGCCAAAGGTACGGCGGCAAGGATGGGGCGGGGTTTGGTCGTACTTTTGCGACCATTTCTACGACCTATCTAATGCCCATATCCGCTACTAAGCGCTGGAATTATATCCCCGAAGCTGACCCTGCCCGCGCCCAACGGCTGACCGAGGCCCTGTTCATTGCTCCCGAAATAGCCGCCCTTCTGGTGCAGCGGGGCATCGACACGCCCGAAGCCGCCGCCGCCTTCTTTCACCCCAACCTGCGCCAGCTGCCCGACCCGCTGCTGATGCGCGACATGGACCGCGCCGTGGCCCGCCTGGCCCGGGCCTACGAGGAAGATGAAAAAGTGCTGGTGCTGGGCGACTACGACGTGGACGGCATCACGTCGGTAGCCACGGTGATGAGCTACCTCACGCCGCTGTTCGGAGCCGAGCGCCTGCGCGACTACATTCCGGACCGCTACACCGAGGGCTACGGCATTTCGGAAAAAGCCATTGACTTTGCGGCCGAAAACAAGTTCACGCTCATTGTGGCGCTCGACTGCGGCGTGAAAGCCGTGGAGCAAGTGGCCTACGCCACCCGCCAAGGCGTCGACTTCATTGTCTGCGACCACCACCTGCCCGGCGACGAGCTGCCGGCCGCCGTGGCCGTGCTCGACCCCAAGCGGGCCGATTGCGAGTATCCCTACAAAGAGCTTTCCGGCTGCGGCGTGGGCTTCAAGCTGATGCAGGCCCTGGGCGAGCGCCTGGGCTTGCCCGACGCGCCCCTCCACGACTTGCTCGACCTGGCCACCGTCAGCATTGCCGCCGACGTCGTGCCCATCACCGGTGAAAACCGGATTCTGGCGGCCCACGGCTTGCGGCGTTTCAACGAAGACGCGCATTTGCTGCGGCCAGGCCTTGCCGCCTTGCGCGAACTGGCCACACTGCGCGAAGGCCCCTTGGGCATCAGCAGCTTGATATTTGGTTTTGCCCCGCGCATCAACGCCGCCGGCCGCATGGGCGACGCCCGCCGCGCCGTGGCCATGCTGCTGGCCCCCGACCAGCAAGAGGCCCGCTACACCGCCGAAGTGGTGGACCAAATGAACCAGGAGCGCCGCGGCTCCGACCAGCACACCACCCAGGAGGCGCTGGACATGATTGCCGGGAGCCCCGCCCTGCAAAACGCCCACGCCACCGTGCTTTACAAAGCCGACTGGCACCAAGGCGTGCTGGGCATTGTGGCCTCGCGCTGCCTCGACCAATACTACCGCCCCACGGTCATCCTCACCCAGCGCGACGGCAAGGCCACGGGCTCGGCCCGCTCCGTGGCCGGCTTCGACGTGCACCAGGCCCTGGAAGCCTGCGCCCCGCTGCTCGACCAGTTTGGCGGCCACCGCGCCGCGGCCGGGCTCACGCTCAAGGTGGAAAACGTGCCCGCCTTTCAGCAGCGTTTCGAAGAAGTGGTGGCCGACACCCTTACCACGGAGCACCTCGTGCGGCCCGTGGAAGTGGCGGCTACACTGCCCCTGAGCCGCATCAACGAAGAATTCTTTGCGGAACTGCGGCGCATGGAGCCCTTCGGTCCCGGCAACCCTAACCCCGTTTTTGCTTCGATGCGGTTGGTAGCCGTGCCCCACAGCGCCCGCGTGGTGGGCCAGGGCCACCTTAAATTGCGCTTGGCTTCGGCCGATGTGACCGGGCCTGCCGTCGACGCCATCGGGTTCGGCCTGGCCGATTATCTGCCCGAAATCGACCAAGGCAAGCCCTTCAGCGCCTGCTACACGGTGGAGCTGAACGAGTACCGCGGCCAGCGCAGCGTGCAGCTACGCTTGCTGGACGTGCGCTGGGAGTAAGGACGCTGCGCTTAATGAGGAATGAAGAGTGAAGAATGAGCAATGCAATGTCTGTCATCCTGAGCGCAGCGAAGAACCTTCTCACTTCCGCGCCGGTTGGTGGCAGCACCAGTTGTTCTACCTTGATAAGGTCCTTCGCTGCGCTCAGGACGACAGACATTGCATTGCTCATATTGCTTTGCTCATTAAGCGCAGAGTTCCACACCCACCACAGCAGCGGCAGCTGCAAGGGCAGCCGTCCCCACGCCACCCAGCCCGGAATGCCCAGTTGCTCGTGAATCAAGGCCATGTACACGTTGGCCGGAAACACGGCGACCAGCAGTGCCAGCAGGCCCCAACCGGCAGCGCGCCGCATGCCACGCAGCAGTAACCCCAGCCCGCCCAGGATTTCGAATGCGCCACTCGCATACACCAGCGCCAGCGGCTGCGGCAGCCACGGCGGCATGATGGCCAGGTACGTGGCCGGGTGCACGAAGTGCCACGCGCCCGCCAGCACAAACAGCACAGCCAGTGCGTAGCGGCTCAGCAGGCGAAGAGGCATAGTGGTTTAACTTTTTTGGCTCTTGCGTGGCCGCGCAGTCGCCAGATAAATCAAAACCGCACTGCCTTCAGTGCGTAACCACTAGCTTGCTGCGAGCCACCTGCTGTCCGTTCACGCGCATCGTCGCGAAATAAAGCCCCGCTGGCAAGGCCCGCACCGAAAGCCGGGTTTCGGTTTCTGTTGCGCTGACCGGTTGGACCAGCACCACCCGGCCCAGCGCATCGCGTAGCTCCAGCGTGGCCGCACCCGGCGCCGGGGCGTAGCGCGCGGCCACGATTTCGCTGGCCGGGTTGGGGTACAGGTCCAAGCCGGCGCCGGCGGCGCGGCCGGGGCGGGCGGCCAGGGGCTGGGCGGCGGGCACGACGTGGGAGTCCACCACGCGCGGCAGGCCCGGCACCCGCAGGTGGGCCAGGTAAATGCGTGAGGAGTTGATGTCGTTGCTGCCGGCCACGACCACCAAGCTGGAATCGGAGAGGGGCTGCAGGCCCTGGGCCACGCCGAAGAAGCCGAAGCGCCCGCCGCCGGTGTTGGCCGTGAGCACCTGCGAGACGAAAGGATAGCGCTGTTGCAGGGCCCCGGCCGCCGAGAAGCGGAAGAGCCAGTAAGGAAAGCCGCGCCCGCTCTGCCCGTTGCTGGCCACTACCACCAGCGAGCCGTCGGCCAGTTCCCGGGGCTGGGTCAAGGCGGTCGCACCCTGGCGGTGGACGTGGCTCCAAACCAGATTCAGGTTGCGGTCGAGCCGGGCCAAAAAAGGGCTAAGCGCGACATTGGTGGAGTCTGCGTATCCCACCAGCGCAAAGCCTCCGTCACGCAAGGGCACCAGCGAGCCGGGCTTGGTCAGGGGCAGCGTGGAATTGCCCAGGAGGCGGATGACCACGCGACGCGTGGTGAGCGAGTCGCCTTGTTGGTTGAACTCCATCACCCCGGTGGCAACGGCCAACACGGGCAAGCGCACCGGGTACTGCACGGCTAGCAGCAGGGTGCCGGTGCGGGTGTACACGGGGTTGCTCAGGGTAAAACTAAGGCGTTGGCCGTAGGTACGCCGCCACTGCACCTGGCCCAGGCTATCGAGCCGGATGACGAAGGAATGGTTGCCGCCCTGACCGTTACTTTGGCCACCGAACAGGAAAAAGCCGGCGCCCGGTGCTTCAATCACGCCGCTGACCCCCTCGCCACTGGATTGCGGTGGAACGACCCGCCGCCAGCGGGTGCTGCCATCGCGGTTGAACAAGCTCAGCACAATGCGAATGCTGTCGCCGTTGGTGCCGGCCGCCAGGGGCCGTACGAGTTGTTGGGTTACCAGCACTTGCCCCCGCCGGTTGGTGCCTGCCACGCTGCTGATGCCGCTAAGGCGCAGGCGGGCCGTCGTCGACCCGGTTGGCAAGGTGTCGCAGCTGCTCAGGCGCAGCCGCTGCACCCGGGTCACCGCCGACGCGATATTGGTGGGGTAGTAGTCGCTCACGAGCCGCAACGAGTCGGGTTGCCAGCTGACCAACGCGGTGGCCCTCAAAAAGGTGGTGGCACCACTGTTTAGCTGCCGCTCACACAGCAGTTGCTGCGCCGTGGCGCTGCTGGCGTGGCAAACCAGCCACGCCAGCAATAAAAGTCCGTGTTTCATCGGCGTAGATGCGACAACATTAGCGAACGATGGTCAGCTTGCGACTAGCTCGCACTTGCCCGGCCACTTCCACCGTTCCCACGTAGAGGCCAGGGGGCAACTGCGACACTGAGAAGCTGATGTTGCCCGTGTGATGCAGCAACGGCTGCGTTAGTACCGGCTGCCCCACCGCATTGCGGAGCACCAACGCCGCTGGTGAGGTATCCGCTGGTAAAGCGTAAGCAAATGTTGCTGTTTCACTGGCTGGATTGGGGTACGCCTCCCGCAGGATACCATTGCCGGCTGGCGCTTCTCCTGTCTTGCTTGGTGGCGTAGCGGCGGACCGCGCGTTCACACCGGGCGTGGTGGAGCCACCGCAGGCGTTGGTGCCGGAGATGGTGGTGATGGGTGCGCTGCCGGTTGGTGCCCCTTGAGCATTGGTGCCATAAATTTCATCGTTATTAGGTCCCGCAAATGATTCCTGTCCGGAAGCAGAGTCATAGCGGAAATACCGAAACAAGCCACCGCCAGTGGGTTGCGTCCCATCATACATAAACCGCTTCCTGTCATCCGCCATGCCGTCAAAGCGGTTGCCGTTGGGCTGACTGGCCGTGCCCAAGCTGGCCGGGAAGGGCGTGCCCGCCTTCACCCACACGCCCGCGCCGCCGGCCAGGGCGTTGCGGAACGTGTTGCAGCGCAGCGTCACCTGCGGGACGCCCTGGTAATAGTAGGCGTAGCCAGAAAAGACGAGCCCGTCCTCTTGCGGGGAGGAGCGACGGAAAACAAGGGCGTGGGGCATGGGCAAATCCTTAGCGGACAATGGAAACTTTGCGGCTGGCGCGTAGCTGCCCGGCCGCCTCCACCGTGCCCACGTAGAGGCCAGGCGGCAGGTGTTGCACCGACACGCGCACCTCGCCCGTGTCGATGTGTGGCAGCGGCTGCGTGAGCACCACCCGGCCCAGCGCGTCGCGCAGTTTCAGCGCGGCGGGGGCCGTGCCCGGCGCCGGGGCGTGGCGCACGGTCAGGGTTTCGCTGGCCGGGTTGGGGTACAGTTCCAAGCTGGCGCCGGCGGCGCGGCCGGGGCGGGCGGCCAGGGGCTGGGCGGCGGGCACGACGTGGGAGTCCACCACGCGCGGCAGGCCCGGCACCCGCAGGTGGGCCAGGTAGACGCGCGAGGAGTTTAAATCGGCAAAACCAGCAGCCACAACTAACGTCGAATCCGACAGGGACTGCAAGCCCTGAGCCACGCCGAAGAAGCCATAACGCCCGGCGGCGTTGTAGGGCGTGAGCGCCTGCGATATGAAGGGGTAGCGCTGCAGCCAGGCTCCACTGGCCGAGAAGCGAAACAGCCAGAAGGGGAAGCCGCGCCCGCTCTGCCCGTTGCTGGCCACCACCACCAGCGAGCCGTCGGCCAGTTCCTGCGGCTGCGCAAAAGCGGTGGCCAGACGCTGGCGGTGGAGGTGGCTCCACACCAGGTTCAGGTTGCGGTCAAGCCGGGCCAAGAAAGGCCGGCCATAGCTGGTGTTGGCCGAATCGACTACTCCCACTAAGGCAAACCCGCCGTCTTGTAGTGGCAGCAGCGAGCCGGAGGCACTCGTTGGCCAAGTAAGTTGCTGCGGGTCGAGCAACACGCGCCGGGTAGTAAGCGAATCCCCCTGCTGATTGAATTCAGCAACGGCAGTTGCAGGGGCGCGAGCCGGGGTGAGGGCAGCGTACTTTAGTGTTGCCAGCAGGGTGCCGCTACGGGTGTATACCAAGTGGCCGTAATCGTAGCTGCCCGTGCGCGAGTACACGCGTCGCCATTGCACTTGTCCCAAGCTATCGAGTCGCAACAAGAAGGTATTACTCCCGCCCCGTCCGTTGGTTTGGCCCCCAATAATGAAAAACCCATTACCTGGGGCTTCAATTAGGCTGGTGGCGCCCTCCGACTCTGTTTGCGGGCGGATGGCGCGAAACCAACGCAAGGTGCCGTCGCGGTTGAATAGCTGCATCCCGAATCGCAGACTGTCCCTGTTGGTGAAGGTTCGGCCCCCAGTCAGTTGAACGGCCACCAGGACTTGTCCCCGGCGGTTGGCGCAGGCCAGGGACTTAGCCGAATAGGGATTGGCTACGCGCACCACCGCCGGCCCAGCCGGCAGGGTGTCGCAACCGGCCGCATTCAGGCGCTGCACCCGCGTGCGCAGCGGACGAGCAACCAGCGGAAGAAGGTTGTCGCTGACCAAGCGCAGGGTGTCCTGTCGCAGGCGTAGCAGCGTCACTGCCTGCACATAGCTCGGGGCGTTCGTGCGCAGTTCCCGCTCGCACAGCAGTTGCTGCGAAAAAACCTGGCTGGCGTGGCATAGGAACCACGCCAGCAAAAAGAGTCCGTGTCTCATTGTGGTCAAGCCCCTGCGCTTAGCGCGCGACGTTTACTTTGTGACTGGCGCGTACCTGCCCGGCCACTTCCACTGTGCCCGTGTAAAGGCCTGCTGGAAGGGTTAGTACGGAGAAACGCGCCTCGCCCGCGCTGGCCTCCCGCAGCGGCTGCGCAGCCACGCGCTGGCCCATCGCATTACGCAGCACCAATACTGCCGGAGGGCTGCCGGCCGGTATGAAATAGGCGAAAGAAACCGTTTCCGAGGCTGGGTTTGGGTAAACATCCCCCAATTGAACTTTGGTGGCTGCTGTGTTGCCAAACTGAGGCGACGACGGCCCCGCCGCAATTGAGCGCGCCTCAACTCCGGGCAAGGAACTGCCTCCGCAAGCATTCGTGCCGACTATTTGGGTGTTGTTCGCAACCGCAACGACCGTACCAGCAGAATTAGTAATTTGGTCGCTAGAAGGGCCGTCAAATTCTTCTTGCGGCGAATTGTAGCGATGGTAAGTGAAAGGCACTGCTCCGCTTGGTTGCACAACGTCGTACACAAATCGTTTTTTACGGTCCGCCATGCCGTCGAAGCGGTTGCCGTTGGGCTGACTGGCCGTGCCCAAGCTGGCCGGGAAAGGCGTGCCCGCCTTCACCCACACGCCCGCGCCGCCGGCCAGGGCGTTGCGGAACGTGTTGCAGCGCAGCGTCACCTGCGGGACGCCCTGGTAATAGTAGGCAGAGCCGGAGAAGATGAGACCGTCTACGTTGTTGTCGAACGTGTTGCCGACAACGTAGTGCGTCGAGCCGCTGCCGTAGTCGCTGGTTGCCATGGCCAGTCCCTCGCGGAGGTAGCTCAGGGCATTCCCGTCGTATATCCGGCAATTGCCGGCCAATGCCATGCCCACCTGCCGTACGGGGTTAGCGGCAGGGGTCCGGTTGGCGCCGATGACGGTATTGGCCGTAATTTCCGTTGCCCCGGTGGCGTTGATGCCCGTCGATACGGGGGCGTAGCCAGCTGGGAACTGCGCCAGCAACGCGGCTGGCCACACCGCGGGCACCACCACGGTATTGTGGTGAATGCTGCCGCCACTCGCGGCAGTAGCCAGAACCTCTATGGAGGCAAAGTAATTGTTGGTGAAGGTGCTGTTGGTGACGCGCAGCGCCCCTGCCTGCCCCAGCAGGCCTTGTTGCAGGCTTTGGAAGCCGTTTGCGTCGAACACGGCGTTGCGGTAGTCGCCGCCGTACACCCTCGTAGGAAAGTAATCAACAGATTCAAACTGGATGCCGACCCGTCCGTCCTGGAACACGCACTCGCGGGCGCCCTCGCCCGGCTTTGCCGTGCCCTTCGCCAGGTCGAAGAGCCCGGTGTCGTTGTTAATAAAATTGGTTTGCAACAAGTAATATTCGTTAGTATTGTCAACGGTGTAATCGGCCGTATAGCTGTGCACGCCGATGCTGGCGTCTCGGATGACGGAGCGGGTAGTAGACTTGCCGCCGAAGACCGCCTCGGTGTAAATCTTGCCGTTGCCCGTGAGCGTCACCCCGCCCCAGGGTACGGGGCAGTTGGCTCGCAGCGTGGCCCCGGACAGCCGCAGCGTGGCGTTTTGCACGTCAAGGGTGGTGGCGTTGTAGTACGGTTGGGCGCGCGCTTGCCCGCTGTTGCCATCCACGTAAAAAATCGTGTTTCTCAACAAAGAGAAGGTCCCGTTAACCACCTGCACGTCGCCGCGCAGGTGGTACACGCCGTCGAACGTCACGGTGCCGTTGTAGGGCGGTTGGCTGGCGTCGATGACGGTGGTGGTGCCATAGGTGCCCACCTCGGCCGGCGATAGCGTGTAGCCGTGCTTGGCCGCTACGTAGGTGGCGCTGGGCCGTTGGTAATAGGCCCGTTGAGGGCCGCATTCCGGGAAGGAGGCAGCAGGCACCGCCGGGCACAAGCCCGCCGGGGTGGTGGGCACGTAGGAGCCTCCACCGGGGCTGGGTGAAGCGGGCGTATACCCCAGCGGTTGAGCGCCCCAGGTTTTCACCACGCCAGTGCGCTCAATGCTGGCAAATTGGAAGTACTGCCCATACACCTGCACGTTCGGAGAAAAGACAGGTCCGAGTATGGGAACGGGAGCCGAAGCAGGCGAGACCACACCAAGTGCGCCGTAAT
Source organism: Hymenobacter sp. (assembly GCF_036388155.1). NCBI lineage: Bacteria > Pseudomonadati > Bacteroidota > Cytophagia > Cytophagales > Hymenobacteraceae > Hymenobacter > Hymenobacter sp. The sequence continues at coordinate 28,042 of NZ_DASVSI010000163.1, forward strand.
AGTTGTCGCCCCACACGTAAGTATCGCCGCTGGGCCGCACGGCAATGGTGGCGCTGGTGCACATGGCCACGGCCACGGCGTCGGTGATAGTGCCAGTCCCTACTTGGGTAGGCGTATTCACATAGGCAGTGTTTCCAAGCCCCAACTGGCCTCCGCCGTTGCTGCCCCAATTGTAGACCGTGCCGTCCGCCAGCAGGGCCGCTGCCCGCACGTTGGTGGCATCTATCTGGCGCACGTTGTTGAGTTGTATCTGAGCAGGCGTAAACTCGCGATGGAGAGTGTTTGCTGGTAAGCCCAGGCCCAACTCCCCATAGATATCGGTTCCCCACGACCAAATGTGGCCGCTGGCGTCCAGGGCCAGCACAAACTGGTCGCCGCTGGCAATGGACCGGATATTGGCCAGTGTAGTAATTCGCTGGGGGTATATTCAACGGATGCTCCGCTGCTCCCCGTGCCCAGCGACCCGTCTCCGCGGCGGCCCCAACTCCACACCGTGCCGTCGGCGCATAAGGCGACGACGTGGTAAAAACCGCCTGCTACGGCTATTACATTGGATAAAGTTGGCACTTGCATGGCCGTGGTTGTCATTAAGGTTCCGCTTCCAACGCCCAGTTTTCCGTCGTCGTTGCTGCCCCAGGCCCACAACGTGCCGTCGGACAGGATGGCAAAGCTGCAGTTGGGAACAACTGCAACCTGCACGATGCCGGCCGGTAGCACCACCGGAACTGTGACCGGTGTTGTTGGGTAGGCGGCGTTGTTGCCCAGTTGCCCAGAGCTGTTGTCGCCCCACCCTTTAACAGTACCGTCCTGGCATAGAATCAATTTGTGCCCGCTGCTACTGCCGACAGGATTTAGCACTTCGCCAGGGTTTTGGGCTTGGGTCTGCGCAACGGCCGACGCGCCCGTCCCGGCCAGTAGCCCGAAAAACAAGGTCAGTACCCAATGCGCCAAGGTACGCTTCTCGCGTGACGCTGGGGGAGTGCGAGGAGTAAATGGTAATGTCATGCGGAGCGGTTTAGAAAAGTGAAAAAGCACCGCTATGTATAGAGGAAAAACGAGAATATTGATGACGAGTTAATTAAAAGAAAGTGTTGTGAGTCGCTGGTCCAAGGATTTCATGTGCTGCCTTGTGCCGGTCGGGCCGCCACAGAATCTTTTGCCTGACGCGGGTTGTTGTACTGGCTACATCCCTTTTGTTCACCTTGCCAGCCGCTCGCGAAGGCCGTACTTTTGTCGCATTATTCAACTTTCCCACCAAGTTCATGCAAACCGCCACTCACCCCAACATTTACCAGCTTACCGAAGAGCAGCTCGCCGTGCGCGACGCCGCCCGGGATTTTGCCCAGAGCGAGCTGTGGGCCGGCGTTATCGAGCGCGACGAGCACCAGAAATTCCCCGTTGAGCAGGTGAAGAAGATGGGCGAGCTCGGCTTCATGGGTATGATGGTGAGCCCCGAGTACGGCGGCAGCGGCCTCGACACCGTGAGCTACGTGCTGGCCATGGAAGAAATCAGCAAGGTGGACGCTTCGTGCTCCGTCATCATGTCGGTGAATAACTCGCTGGTGTGCTGGGGCCTGGAGAAATACGGCACCGAAGAGCAGAAGCACAAGTACCTGCCGCGCCTGTGCTCCGGCGAAATCATTGGCGCCTTCGCACTGTCGGAGCCCGAAGCCGGCTCCGACGCCACCAGCCAGCGCACCACCGCCGAGGACATGGGCGACTACTACCTGCTGAACGGCACCAAGAACTGGATTACTAACGGCACCACGGCCTCGGTCTACCTCGTTATTGCCCAAACCCACCCCGAGCTGAAGTCGCGCGGCATCAACGTGCTGATTGTGGACAAGGACATGCCCGGCTTCATCCAGGGCCCCAAGGAGAACAAACTGGGCATCCGCGGCTCCGACACGTGCTCGCTGATGTTCACCGACGTGAAAGTACCCAAGGAGAACCGCATTGGCGACGACGGCTTCGGCTTCAAGTTCGCCATGCAGGTGCTGGCCGGTGGCCGCATCGGCATTGCGGCGCAGGCGTTGGGCATTGCGTCGGGTTCGCTGGAACTGAGCCTGAAATACGCCAAAGAGCGCAAGGCTTTCGGCGTGGAAATCGCCAAGCACCAAGCCATCCAGTTCAAGCTGGCCGACATGGCCACCAACGTGGACGCCGCGCGTCTGCTGTGCCTCCAAGCCGCCGCTGATAAAGACAACGGTGCCGACTACGCCAAGTCCGGCGCGATGGCCAAACTCTTTGCTTCCAAAGTGGCCATGGACAGCGCCGTGGAGGCCGTACAGATTCACGGCGGCTACGGCTTCGTGAAAGAATACCACGTCGAACGCTTCATGCGCGACGCCAAGATTACCCAGATTTACGAGGGAACATCCGAAATTCAAAAAATTGTGATTTCGCGGGAAATCCTCAAATAAGCTGGAATTGCCTAAAATTCAGATTCATTGCACAAAACCCAGCCACCATTTGGCTGGGTTTTTAGTTTTTGTGAATTTCAAGGTGTTATATTGCATTGCGGTAGCCACCCAGGCGTTTACTCCGCTTCTCTCAAAGGCCACATCGGCAAGCTAGATTTATGGAAGATTACAATAAAGTTATTGAGTCGCTAGGGGTACGATACATCAAGGCAAAGAACTTGGTATTGCACCAGCCTTTCACCGTGCGCAATTCTTATGACGTCGGCAATAACCTCATCCTGTTGCACAAAGGACACCTAACCTTTGGCGAGGAAGAGTTAGTGGTCGAGGAGGGCGAAATGCTCTTCATCCCCGGCGGTCGTCCCACCCGGGTAGCATATGGTGAGGACCTGAAAAACCGCGTCATCACCAACGATGACCTCATCACCAACAAGGACAAGTTCTTCCACTCGAACGACAACCTCGACCTGATTGGCGAGGACGAGGAAAGCCACAGCTTCGTGAGCTTCGAAGCCAAGGTGTTCGACTCGGTGAACTTCTTCTCTTCGCTCGACGTGCCGGCTTTCTTGATTAAGAACCAGTCCAAGCTCGCCAACTTGGTGATTAAGGTGGTCGAGGAAAGCATTCAGGACTTGCCCGGCCGCGAGCGCCTCATCAACATCTACACCGAGAACATCGTGGTGGAAGTGGTGCGCTACGTGCTGCGCAACAACATGTTCGTGGAGCAGCTGGCCACCAACAGCACCTACTTCAAAGACCCGCGCCTCATCGACCTGTTCAACTACATCAAGGAGAACCTGGGCGGCGACCTGTCGAACAAGGTACTCAGCGGCGTGGCCAACGTGAGCGAAGACTACGTGGGCCAGTACTTCAAGATGCTGACCAACATCAACCCGCAGGACTACATCGAATACCAGCGCATGGAGCGCGCCGTGTTCTTGCTGCGCACCACCAAAAAGAGCATCCGCGACATCGGCAAAGAAGTGGGCTACAAAGACACCGCGTACTTCTGCCGCCGCTTCAAGATGATGTTCGGCATTCCGGCTGGTAAAATGCGCCGCCGTGAGTCGGCCATGAACATCTAATGCAACAGTTTTATACGCTATAAAAAAGCCCCGCTTCATCTAGAAGCGGGGCTTTTTGTTGCAACAGGAGTTGGCCTATTGCTTATTCAATGCTGCGAAAGTCGTCGCTTTTGCCAGCACTGCCAGCGCGGTAGCTGCTCTCGGAAGTGCGGCTGCCGTAGTCGCCGCTGCTCGCGCCGCTGTTAGCCGACGAACTGCCGAAGCCCGAACCGCTGTCGGTGCTGCGGTTGCTCGAAGAGCTGCCACCTACGCCCGAGCCCGAACCCGCGCCGTAGCTGCTGCCGCTGGCGTAGCTGCCGGAACCGCTGTTGCCATAGGCTGAGCCGCTGTCGGTGCGGCCGCTGCCGGAGCTTACGCGGCGGCTATTGGTGGCGTCAGGGGCTTGGTAGCCGTAGTTGCGGCGGCTGTAATTGCCGCTGCTCTTGCCGCCGTAGCCGTACTCCGATTTCGAGGATTTGCCTTCCGACTTGCCCTTACGAGTGGCGAGGTAGCCAATGCCAACGGCCAACAGGGCGCCGCCAACAATTTTCTGGGTTGTGGTGAGGTCACCCACGCGCGAAACGGCGCGGTTGCCCCAGTCTTTTACGCTTTGGGGCAGGGCATTCACGTTGCCGAGTACGCCCGAGTCTTCAATCCACTTTTTGCCGCTCTGCAGGGCCGTGTCGAGGAGGGTGCCGCCTTCTTGCTGTTGGCCTTCGCCTTGGCTGCTCTGGTTGTTTTGGTCGCTACCGCCAGCGCTGGCAGTGGCTTGGTCGGCGCCGGCAGTTGAGCCTTGGGCTCCTTGCGAGGCACGGGCCGAAGCGCCGCCTTTGCGGGCGCTGCCAGTAGCGCCGCCCTCTTGCGAGTTGCTGGCGCCGGTGCCAGAGTTGGCATCAGACGAGCCAGCATTTTGTACGCGAATGTCGTTGCCGGGCGTGGGCGAGCCGGGTTGATTCTCTTGATTATTCATGGGAAAGAAAGGATGTGTGGTGGTGGAAAGAACGCATTGCTTCGCTGGTAGGCGAAGGACACTTTTATTCGTAATCGGTTCGCAGATGTTGCATTACGGCTACTTTATTTTTTGTTCCACCCACAACTTTAGCTCAAGCATACAGGTATTTAAAGGCTCCTTCCACCTTTCCACACACTGTTATGCCCAAAGACCCCAACCTGTCCGTGGCCCTCGTCACGGGCGCAGCCGCCGGCCTTGGCCAAGAGCTGGCCCACCTGCTGGCCAAAGACCAGTACGAACTGATTCTGGTTGACCAGAACCCCGGCGGCCTCGCCGAATTTGCCGAGTACCTGCGGTCGGCGCACGGCACCACCGTCACGCTCATCACCCAGGACTTAGCCGAAATGGGCGCTGCCCAGGCCGTGTACCAAGCCGTGCAAGCCCAGGGCCGCCAAGTCGACATCCTGGTGAACGACGCCGGCTTTGGTGAGTACGGCATGTTCCTCGAGTCGAGCATCGAGCGCAATTCCGCAGTCATCCACACCAACATTCTGGCGCTGGTGGAACTGACCTACCTGTTTGGCCGCGACATGAAGAGCCGCGGCAAAGGCCGCATCCTGCAGCTCGGCTCGACGGCGGCTTACACGCCCTCGCCCCAAATGGCCGTGTATTCGGCCACGAAGTCCTTTGTGCTGAGCTTTTCGGAGGCATTGGCCAACGAGCTTAAAGATAGCGGCGTGACCGTGACAACGCTTTGCCCCGGCGCGACGGACACCGACTTCTTCGAGCGGGCGGGTGCCGAAAACACCAACGCTGCCAACGGCCCGCTTTCCGACCCCAAGGACGTGGCCAAGGACGGCTACGAAGCACTAATGAACGGCGAAATGCGTGTCATTTCCGGCATCACCAACAAGGTGCAAGCCATGTTGAGCAACCTGACGCCCGATAACCTCGTGGCCGCCGGCATGCGTAAGATGTTTGCCGAGAAGGAATAAGTCAGCCTTCTTTATAGATTCAAAAAGCCCTTCCGCCTGATGGCGGAAGGGCTTTTTTCATGCAGTAACACCCGCTATACTGGCGGCACCGTGGGCGGCTGGGAGTGGCGGGGCAACGGGCGCAATACGTGGTGAGGGTTGGCCAGCACCACGCGCCGGGCTTCTTCGCGGGCTTCCACTTCATACCGGTTGTGGTAGTAGCCCACCCGCGCCGACTCCACTAGGTATTTCCACAGGAAGGGGAGGAGGCCATGCTCCTTGTACTGGCGCAGGTGCACCTGCTCGTGCGCTACCCACTCGGCATCGGCTAAAAACTCTGCTCGCGAGGCGCCGCTCAGGTGTACCGTTTGGCCGACGACCATCGCAACACGCTGGCTGCCTAGCACTAGCCGCGCAATGCGCGCGAGGGGGGAACGGGTCCAAGTGCGGAGATTTTGCATATGGGCAGGATATATAAATATTTATGGCTGAGGAACTACGGTTGCTGTCGAGCTATGGTTGCAATGATTAACTGGACTTTATCGTAATTTATTTACAATTTATAAAGAACTTTTGGCCTATTCCAAGCAAAAGTGCAGACATTTCCAAAAGTTAGGACTAGCTTTACCCAAGTACCCTTTCAGAAGGCAATATAATTTACCCGGTACGACCTCATTTCCACCTCTTTTTCTCGGCTTAAAATAAGCCTTGCCTATCGCCTAAGAAATCTACTGCCCGGCGCTTCTCCCTGAGAATCCGGATTTTGCCCCAACCCCTAACGACGGACAATGAAACATAGCATTCTGTATTGCCTCGCCGCTGGTTCGCTAGCCCTCTCTTTCCTCTTCGAACGTGCCCCCGACGCTTCGGTTGCGGTCCGTGCCAGTGTGGCACCGGTCGCTGCCGAAGCGTCGCTGTTTCCGGCCCTGACGACGACGAACGAGCCCGCTTCCGACATGCTCCTGCGCACCAGCGCCCTGGTCAGTGCACCTGCCACGCCGCCCACCGCCGCCGAACTGGCTGCCGCCCGCGACTCGCTCACCTACAACTACTACGCACAGACCCTGGGCCTGCACCTCGCTCACAACGAGAACAAGGACCTGCTGCGCACGGTGACCGACTGGATTGGGACGCCCTACCGCTACGGCAACAACTCCCGCAAAGGCACCGACTGCTCGGGTTTCGTGACCCGCGTGTTCCGCGAGGTGTACGGCATCACGTTGCAGCGCTCGTCGCGCTCCATGTTCAGCACGACCAAGCACGTGGCCAAAGCCGAGATGAAAACCGGTGACTTGGTGTTCTTCCGTCGGGGCAAAGGGCCCATCTACCACGTCGGCATCTATTTGAAAGACGGCAAGTTCGCCCACTCCGCTACCAATGGCGGCGTGATGGTAAGCTCGTTGAAGCAGGACTACTACCGTCGTAACTTCTACGCTGCCGGCCGCGTGCGCGCCGCCGAAGAAGCCGAAGCAACAGACAACTAAGGTCCATCATTCCTGAATTAAGGCGAAGCGCCCGGCCCCCAACGGCCGGGCGTTTTTGCGTCCTGCTGCTTTGGCAGTGGGCCAAGGGGTAGTAAAAAATTCAAATGATTGAATTAAACTAGCGCTTGGTCCTGGTGTCTGATGTAAACAGCTGAATATTAGTGGGGGAATTGAGGTTTTTTCACTACATTCAAAGCTGTTTTCGGCATCATTTCGCGCTTGATTATGAATCGTAGACTTTTCCTCCAACGAAACGCGACCGTACTCAGCGCCCCAGTTGCAGCCGTGGCTAGCCCGCCGCAAGCGCCCCCGGCAACCGCTGCTACTCCTGCGCAAACCGACCCGCCGGAAACCGTCAGCCGCTACGCGAATAAGAAGCTGCCCACGGGCTTGGCCCGGACTACCAGCACGCTCGCGCCTTACACCGGCGCTTGGGGCTACGCTCAGGCCGCGCACTTGCTGCGGCGCTGCTTGTTTGGGCCCACGCGCGCTGAGATACTGGCAGCCGCGGGCTCTAACCTCACCGCGGTGCTTAATGGGCTGCTGACTGCGCCTGCGGCGCCGGCTCCACCGGTCAACGTATCGGCCACCGACACGAGCGTGGCCATTGGCCAAACCTGGACCGCCGAGGTGTTCAACCAGACGTTTGAGGGCGCCCGCCGAACCTCGTTGCGCGACTGGTGGCTGGGGCAGCAGCTAGGCCAAAGCGTCTCGCTGGTCGAGAAGATGACATTGTTTTGGCACAACCACTTCGCGATTGAGTTCGGGGACATCAACGACGCCCGCATGGGCTACGAGTACTGCCGGCTGCTGCGCCAGCACGCGCTGGGCAACTTCCGGCAGCTGACCAAGGACGTGACCGTGACGCCCGCCATGCTGCGCTACCTCAACGGCAACCAAAGCACCGCCGGCAACCCCAACGAGAACTACGGCCGCGAGCTGCTGGAGCTGTTCACGGTGGGCAAGGGGCCGCTCATTGGGCCCGGCAACTATACCACCTACACCGAGGCCGACGTGCAAGCCGCCGCCCGGGCCCTTACCGGCTGGCGCGACCAGGCCGCGCCGGTGGGCAGCTACTTCACCGCCAGCCGCCACGACAACACGACCAAGGTGTTCTCGGCGGCCTTCGGCAATGCCACCCTGGCCGGCAGCGGCGCCGCGGAGTACCAGAACCTCATCAACCTGCTTTTTCAGCAGGCCGAAACGGCGCGGTTTATCGTGCGCAAGCTCTACCGCTGGTTTGTGTACTATGTGATTGATGCGCAGGTCGAGGCCGACATCATTCAGCCCTTAGCAACACTCTTGATACAGAGCAACTTTGAGGTGGCGCTGGTACTGCGGACGCTCTTTGGCTCACAGCATTTCTTCGACGTGCTGAACGTGGGCTGCCTCATCAAGAGCCCATTCGATTTCACCGTGGGGCTGTGCCGGCAGATGCAGATGGTGTTTCCGCCCGCCAGCAGCGCGGTGGCGCAATACGGCATGTGGAACTACCTGAATTCCCAGACCACCGTGCAGCAACAGACCCTGGGCGACCCGCCCACCGTGGCCGGCTGGGGCGCCTACTACCAGACTCCGCAGTACCACGAGCTCTGGATAAACGCCGTGACCCTGCCGCGCCGCAACCAGGTAACGGACCTATTCATTGGCAACGGCTACTCGCGCAATGGCGCCCGCATTCAGATTGACGCGGTAGCGCTGGCGCAGTCGCTGCCCGCAGCCACGGCTTCGGACTGCAACCTACTCATCGCCGAGTTCGTGCAATTGATGGTGCCGTTTGCGCTGACGACCAACCAGCTGACGTTTCTAAAGGCGGCATTGCTGCCCGGCCTGCCCGACTTTGAATGGACCGTGGAGTGGCAGGAATACCTGGCCTCCCCTACCAGCACGGCCAAGAAAAACGCCGTGAACACCAAGCTGAAGGCCATGCTGCGCGCCCTGATGGGACTGGCCGAATACCATTTGAGTTAACCAAATGGCCCTCATTGTCATTGCGAGTGGAGCGCAGCGAAACGCGGCAACCGAAGGCCAGCGAAGCTAAGCCGTCCTTTTCTAGCGGCCAGCCCGATAATGTGATAAGCCTTTTGGAGGTGGCTCACGCTTTTTAATTCATCACAACTTAACGTGTCTGAGAGCTAGAGGAAGGATTGCTTCGCTCCGCTCGCAATGACAGTTCCTCTGCTCATGAAACGTCGCGAATTCCTTCAGACCACGGCTGCGGCCACGGCGGGCACGGCCCTGCTCAGCGGGCTGCCCATTGGCGCCTACGGCTACTCACCGGAGTTGGTGGCCCTCACCAACGCCACCACGCAGTCCGATAAAGTGTTGGTCATCATTCAGCTGCAAGGCGGCAATGACGGCTTGAACATGATAGTGCCGCTGGACCAGTACCCGGCCCTGATGGCGGCGCGGCCCAACCTGGCCCTGCCGCAGAATGCGGTGCTGCCGCTCACCACGGCCACGGGCATCCACCCGGCCATGGCGGCGCTGCGCAACCTCTACCAAAACGGTCAGATGGGCGTCGTGCAAAGCGTGGGGTATCCCAGCCCCAACTTCTCGCACTTTCGGGCCACCGATATCTGGACCTCGGGCTCGGATTCGAACGTGACCCTAACCACCGGCTGGGCCGGCCGCTACCTCGACGACGAGTACCCCGGCTTCCCCACGGGCTTCCCCAGCGCCCAAACCCCCGACCCGCTGGCCATCAGCATTGGTTCGGTGGTGAGCAACTGCGTGCAGGGCCCCACCGTGAACATGGGCATGGCCATTGCCAGCACCTCGTCGTTTTACCAGCTGCTGAGCGGGGGCGTCGACGCCGCGCCCAACACGCCGGCTGGCCACGAACTCACGTTCATTCGGCAGGTGGTGAGCCAAACCCAGGTGCACACCACGGCCATACAGGCCGCCGCCAGCCGTGCCCAGAACCTCTCGCCGCTGTACCCCGCCGCCGGCCAAAACTCGCTGGCTGACCAACTCAAGATTGTGGCCCAACTGGTGGCCGGGGGCTTGGAAACGCGCATTTACGTGTGCAACCTGGGCGGCTTCGACACGCACACCTTGCAAGTGCCAGCCACGGGCAGCACGGCTACGGGCACCCACGCCACGCTGCTGGGCAAGATTGCCGAGGCGGTGAACGCCTTCCAGGACGACCTGCGCCGGCTGGCCGTGCAAGACCGGGTGGTGGGCATGACGTTCTCCGAGTTTGGGCGGCGCATTCGGGCCAACGCCGGCTTCGGCACCGACCACGGCGCCGCGGCCCCGCTGCTGGTTTTCGGCACCAAGGTGAACCCCTTGGTGCACGGCGCCAACCCCACGCTGCCCGCCAACGCCGGGGTAAACGACAACGTGCCGATGCAGTACGACTTCCGCAGCGTGTACACCAGCATTTTGCAGGACTGGTTCCAGGTAGCGCCGGCCATGCTCACGCAGCTCTTTGGCCGCAGCTTCCCCTACGTGCCGGTGCTGCGGCCGGGCGCGCTGCTGGCCACCACCAAGGCCATGGAGGTGGCCGACTTCACGGTGTACCCCAACCCCGTACTGCGCGAGGGCACCGCCACCGTGGCCTACGACAGCGCCGGCGGCCACGTGCAACTGGTGCTGCTCGACACCCTGGGCCGCGAGGTGCGGCGCGTGGTAGACCGCCTGCTGCCCCGCGGCGCGCAACAGCTCCCACTCGACCTAAGTGGCTTGGCGGCAGGCGCCTACTACTGCCAGGTGCGCGAAGCCAAGCGCAGCGGTTCGCGAATACTGGTAATTGAGTGAGGTGACTACCTTTCAAGGTGTAACCGACAGTAAACGTGGCCGAATGGCTGGGCTGGCGGTCGGTTATTTCGCACGAAAGCAGGAAAAAAGGCAGCCCGGTCGCAAACTTTTGCGTACAGGTTTTCCGGGGCGCATGCCTCGTTTTCCTTTCACCTCCTCTTTACAATACCTTCTTTATGGAAGCGCAAATCGAACAGCAACTCGAAAAAATAATGCCCGAAGACCTCGCTCGTACTTTCGAGAGTGCTTACCACGTATTTCAGGGCCACCACGAACACATGGACGACCTGCTCAAGAACGGCGCGGCATTGCTACGCAAAGTTTCGCAGCGGTTCACGCCCACCCAAACCATCCTCGGCATCGCTGCCATCGCAGCCGTGGCCGTGGTGCTCATCAACCGCGCTACCGACGAGGGTAACGAAGGCGAAGCCCACGACGTGAGCAACCGCGCCGACAAGCCCAAGATTGGTGCTAAGAACCAAGACAAACAGGGCCAATAGTACTGCTTATAGCTTGTGCTAACAAAGAAGCGGCCTCCAAAGGGCCGCTTCTTTGTTAGCATAATCTGGCTGGTGCTCGCACCTGCGGCGTCAACGGGCCGCCGCTTCAAGCCTGTAACCAAAGCGGCGAGTGGCTTTGCAGCTCACGGAAACGGAGGGTTTATGGTTCCGTCGCTGCCTTTCTCGCCACGTTCTTGCGCTGGGGAGCGCGACGTTCCCAAGGAAAGAATGTTGTCTTCAATGTCTTCTGCCTTGTCATCTTCGTCCTCTTGGGCTAGCTCGTCGTCCGGGTCGGGATTGAGGGAGAATTTGGGTGGGATTTTGCGCATGGCTTCAAGAAAAAAATGCGAGAAAATGCAAGCAACCTATTAGCGAAAGGGCCCGGACCAAGTAGTTCGTAAAGGAGCGGTGACAGCGCCACAGGACGGCGCGCCAAATAAGCCGGGGCGAGCTCGGAACTCGCCGATGGTAGCAGCGGAAGCTCAGGCTAGCACGGATTCAAGCAGGCGAAGTCCTTTTGACTTGAACAATATAACGATTTTATAGTAAAAAAGCACAATGTTTTGCACTTCTTTACGTGCCCATGACCTACCCTCTGCGTAGCGAACCCCTACGTACTTAAGGCTATTGGTCAAGGCTTAGTAAGCGTCCATGACGTGGCAACCCGAGGATTCTGCTCATTCGGAGCCCGCAAAAACACCAGCTCGTCGAGTTTGCCCACGCGCCAGGTTTCCAGCATGTTATTGTAAAAAGGCGAGCCGGGGTTGCCGCTTTGGCCGCCGGGGTACACGCCGTAAGCGCGCACCTGCGGGCCCAGCGCCACCACCATGCGCCACGAAGGCCCATTGCGCTCCGAAGTGGCGTTCACGATGCCCGCACCGCCGCCGCAGTCCACGTCCATTTGCCCGAAGCCGGGAAGCTGAAGCAGGTGCAGCACGTCGGTGCTTTTCTGGTCGGCCCAGCGCCACTTGGGCGAGAGCGGCCCAAATTTGCGGGTGAGCGAGTCGGTGGCGAAGCGCAGGCTTTGCAGGGCCAGTTGCGGCAGGGTTTCGCGGGCGGGAGTGGTGCGGTCGTCCACCCATTGGGAGTTAGGCTCGCTCAGGAGCAAGGTGTTGGTGCGGTCGCGGGCGGGGTAGCGGTAGGCGGGGCCGTCGGGCGTAAATGGGAAGTCGTCTTCCCACAGCCGCTTCACCAGGTTGCCGTACCACAGGTTGAACACGCTGGGCCCGATGGCGTCGGCGGTGTATTGGTAGGGCCAGCGACGCAGCTCGGCCAGCACCTTGCCTTCGGCCGAGGTGGCGGCGGGCGGTGTAGCTCCCAGCGCCGGGTCGCTGACCAAGGCCAGCAGGCGAGGCAGCATGAGCTGGGCGTTCAGGTCCAGCACGTCGTTTTGGAGCACGCGCAGGCTATCGGGCGTGGCCTGCGTCATGGCCGCGAGGCGCTCGTTGATGCGGTGGCCGCGCTCGTAGCTGCCGTAGGTCCAGTTCAGGTAGTAGGGGTAGTCGGGGCCGGCCGAAAACTGGTTGGCCGAACTCACAAAGCCGCGCGGCGGGTTTTTCACGTGCGGGTTTTGGGGCTGCGGAATCCAGCCCTGCCAGTCGTAGGCCGGGTCGGTGCCGTCGAGGATGAACTTGCCCTGGTCGCGCCACTTCAGCGGGAAGCGGCCGTTGGGCCAAATGGCTACGTCCTTGTCGTTGTTGGCAAAGATAAAATTCTGGGCCGGCGAGCCGTAGCTGGTCAGGGCGGTGGTGTAGTCGGCGTAGGTGCGGGCCCGGTTCAGCCCGTAAAACGTGAGCACTTCGTTGGCGCCGTCGTGGGCGGTCCAGCGCAGGGCGTGGGCAATGGGCGTCTGGTTGAGGAAGGGCCGCTCGGCCTTGTCGTACACCACCGGGCCGTGGTGGGTGTAGAGCACCGTGTCGAGGCGGTCGGGCTGCCCGCGCACTTTGATGTGCTCCACCACGCGGCGCACGGGTTTCCAGCGCCCGTCGTGCCAGTATTCGCGTCGCGCATCGTCTTTGAATTTCAATTGGTAGAAATCGAGCACGTCGGCGGCTACGTTGGTCACGCCCCAAGCCACGCTTTCATTAAAACCGATGATGACGGTGGGCGAGCCGGGAATGGTGACGCCGTACACGTTCACGCCCGGCGCGCTCAGCTGAATCTGGTACCAGATGCTGGGCAGGTTGAGCTGCAAGTGGGGGTCATTGGCCAGCAGCGGGTAGCCCGAGGCCGACTTGCTGCTGCTCACCGCGAAGTTGTTGGAGCCCAATTCGGCGTCGGGCTCGGTGCGCAGCTGCTGAGCGGCGTAGGCCGCCGTGAACGACGGCGGCGTGGGCGGCGCGGGCACGGGCTTGAAGTCGAGCGGCGTGCCCACCGGCACGATGGGGTCTTCGCGGGTGGGGTAGTCCGGAAACAGGTCCTTGGTCACGGCCGGGCCGTACTTGCGCAGGATGTTGCTCATGCGCAGGTCGTCGGTGCGCCCGCTCAGGTCCCAGGCCATGAACTTAAGGAGCAGCGCGCATTTCAGCGGCTGCCAAGGCTCGGGGCGGTAGTCGAGCAGCTTGTACTCGAAGGGCAGCGTGGCGGGCGTGAGCTGGTTGATGTAGGCGTTCACCCCCGCCGAATATGACTCCAGCACGGTGCGCGTGGTGGGGTTGGCCATCATCACCTTCAACGAGTTGGCGGCGCCGAAAGGCAGGCCCATGCGGCGGAAAAACCGGTCGGTTTCGAGCCGCGCCGGGCCCACTATTTCGGCCAAGCGCCCAGCCGCCACGTGGGTTTGAAACTCCATTTGCCACAGCCGGTCGCGGGCCGTGAGGTAGCCTTGGGCGAAGTACAAGTCGTGGTCGTTTTGGGCGAAGACGTGCGGCACCCGACGGTCATCGTAGCGCACGGTCACGGGCTCGCGCAGGCCAGCCAGCCCCAGGGTTTGTTGGGCCGGGAAGTCGCCGGCCTTCTCGCCGTTGCGCCAAAAGCCGCGGTAGGGGCTCAGCAGCTTGCCAAGCGGCGGGATGTCCCCGTGCTTCGTGTTCAGCGTCCAAACCAGGGTGAGGCTGACGGCCAGCGCCAGCAGGGCTTTAATCCAAGATGTCATAGGGCCACGGCTCGGGCCAGCCAGCCCGAATGCCTAAATGTAGTCGGCGCCCGCCTTTCTGCCCAGGGGTTACGCAAATGGCCCCGCTGCGCTGGGCGCACTGGGGCCATTACTCACAGCTCAGAAAGAAGAAAAAGGGGTAGGAATGTTTCGTCAGCGCAGGGCCACCTCGCGCACCATGCCGCCAATGCCCCAGCCCATGAGGCGCTGCCGAATGGCTTCGGCTTCGGGCCGGTCGTTGAAGTTGCCCACGAACACGCGGCTGCGCTGCCGGCCGTCGAGCAATTCCTGGGATAGGTTCACCTCCACGTTGGGCAGCAGCGACTTGATGCGGGCCTGCACCGTGCGGGCATTGGCCGCATCCACAAAAGAGCCCGCCTGAATGAGGAAGCCCGCGGGGCAATTCGTCGATTCGGTGGCGGTAACCACTTCCTTGCTCGCCACGCGAGCGGCGGCGATGAGGGCCGGCGTTTCGGTGGGGGCCACCTGGTCTACGGCAGTGGGCACCGTGTACGTAGTATAAGCGGCTTCCGGGTCGGGGTCGGCGGCGAAGAGGGCGGCCAGGTTGTCGGGCGTGGTGGCGGGGCCCAGGGGGGTATCAGCGGCCACTATTTCGGCTACTACCGTGGCGGCACCGCATTCGGTGATGCCCAGGGGGCGGGCCGCAATCTCGGAAAGGTCAATGATGCGCTCGTGGCGGAAGGGGCCTCGGTCGGTGACGCGCACCACCACCGACTTGCCGTTTTTCACGTTCGTGACCCGCAAGCGGGTGCCGAAAGCCAGGGTTTTGTGGGCGCAGGTGTACTTGAAGCGGTTGTAGCGCTCGCCGCTGGTGGTCTTGCGTCCCTGAAAGTAACTGCCATACCAGGAAGCCCGGCCGCGCAACACGGTGGTGGCGCTGGGGGCGGCGGTTGCTTTGGTGGCAGGGCTGGGGCCCGAGGCCTGCGCCGGAGCGCTGCACAAAGTCAACAGAAGAAAAAGAAAGCTGGAAAGGACGGGTACTCTAAAGGGACGAAATAAACTCATGCTTTTTGCAGATGGTGAGCGGAACAAACATAGCCGGACTCCTTTATGAATTGCTAAGTTTCTCCGGCATCTGCTAAGCCCATTAGGCTAAAAATTGAGCTTTTTCAATAAATCTTGCATTTATTTAATTCGTCCGTTAGCATCAAAAGCAGCCGTGGAGTTACTTCAAACTATATTTTTCGGTTTTGGGCTCTATCCATTGCGCAGGTGCGAAAATTAGATTATGCGACGGGTATAAAATTTGGGCATCGGTCGGCTGCCTGCCTTCGGAAGCCGGTTGCAGAAGTCGCCTTTTTTTCGTAATGCCGCAACGCAAAAACCGTTTGTAAATCGGGCCGGTAGCCGGTCGAAAAAGGAAGCAAGCCGAAGAGGCTGCGGCGCATAAGACCAAAGCCGCCAGCCATTCCGGCGGGCTCAGGTGGGCTCCGTTGAGTAAAAGTCCGCTATACTTGCAGCGTATAGCCTCTTCTATAGTTTTTCTTAATCACTCGGAATGAACCCCATTCTTACCCGCAACCAATTTTTTGTTAAAGAGCACGTCGGCATGTTCAAGGCCGCCAACAGCTACGACATTCTCGACCTGGAATCGCAGCAAACGCTGCTGGAGTGCCGGGAGCCCAACCTGGGGTTTTTCACCAAGATGTTCAGGTTCACGAAGTACAAGACCCAAACGCCTTTTGAGATTGAGGTGAAAGACGGGGTGGGGCAGGCAGTGCTGCGGCTGTCGCGGGGCGTTTCGTTTCTGCGGTCCACGGTGCAGGTTTTCGACGGCAATGAAGTGCTGGTGGGCAAGTTCCGGCAGCGGTTGCTGAGCTGGGGCGGAAAGTTGGACGTGCTTGACACCAACGACCAGGTGATTTGCACCGTGGAAGGCAAAGTCACCAGCTTTCACTACAAGTTTCTGCGCGACGGCGAGCAGATTGCGCTGGTTACCAAGAAGTGGATGGGCTTGGGCAAGGAAATGTTTACCACCGCCGACAATTACGTGGTCAGCATCGAGCCCCAGGTTCCGGCCGCCGACGCCATTCGGCCCATGATTGTGGCCGCGGCTTTGTGCATCGACATGGTGTTTGCCGAATAGCGGCCTAGCGGGGCGGGTGGCTACCTTTGCACCATGGATTTTGGCCGCTTGCCCGACCTGCGCTACGTTGATTTTCGGCTGCCGCCCGACCACCCCGAAACCGCCCGCGTGCTGGCCCGGGCCCGGCCCGCGCAGCCCGCACCCGCCCGGCTGCACGTGGGTTGCCCCATCTGGACCAACAAAGAGTGGCTGGGCTCTTATTTCCCGGCCGGCATCAAAGAGCCCGATTACCTGCACTACTACGCGCAGCAGTTCAACAGCATCGAGCTGAATACCACGCACTACCGCATTCCGGACGCCGGTACGGTGCGGCGCTGGCGCGAGGCCGTGGGCCCGGGGTTTCAGTTTTGCCCGAAGCTGCCGCGCAGCATCAGCCACGAGCGGGAGCTGTTTCAGGCCGACGATTTGGTGGTGCCCATGGCCCGGGCCTACGAAAGCTTGGGCGACAACCTGGGCTGGGCGTTTCTGCAGCTGCCGCCACATTTTGGGCCCGAGCACCTGCCCCGCCTCGAGCGGTTTCTGCTCGACTTTCCCGAGGCCGTGCCGCTGGCCGTGGAGCTGCGCCACCCCCGCTGGTACGCCGACCGGGTGCTGGCCGATGCCGTCTTTGCCACCTTCGAAGCCCTGAACAAAACGCTGGTGATAACCGACGTGGCCGGCCGGCGCGACGTGCTGCCCATGCGCCTGACCACGCCGGTCGCCTTCATCCGCTTCAACGGGCACGGCCTGCACAGCACCGATTACCAGCGCGCCGACGCCTGGGCCGAGCGCCTGGCGGCCTGGGTGGCCCAGGGCGTGCACGACATCTACTTCTTCATTCACCAGAAGGACGTGCGCCACGCCCCCGTGTTCGCCACCTACTTCCTGGAAAAGATGAAGGCGCTCACGGGCATTGCCGTGGCGCCTCCCTTCATCATTCCCCAGCCGGTCCAGGGCAACCTGTTTGGGTAATTGCTTGGCGCGTAAACAGGCCGTCATGCAGCGCGCAGCGAAGCATCTCGCTTGTGGTAGTAACTCAATCGTGACAGCGTTAATGATTACTTACTGCACGCGAGATGCTTCGCTGCGCGCTGCATGACGGCCTGTTTACGCGTGGCTACTTTCGACGCATTGCTAAAGGCGCAGCCTTAAGACACTTGCACTTGCAGCAGCGGCCCTAGCACCTGCCATACGTTTTCGGCCAGGATTTTCTGGCCAGCCGCGTTGGGGTGCACGCCGTCGGCGAGGTTGAGCTCGCGGCGGCCCAACACGCCTTGCAGCAGGAAGGGCACAAAGGGCAGGCTGTTCTTGTCGGCCAAGGTCCGGAAGAGAGCTTTGAACTCGGTGGCGTAGTGGGCCAGGCGGTGCCCCCCAAGCGGGCCGAGGTCGAAGGGAAACTCCAGGCCGGCCAGCACAATTTGCGCCTTCGGGTACTGCCGCTTCACGGCGTCGATGATGAATTGCAGGTTTTGGGTGGTTTCGCGGACGGGAATGCCGCGGATGCCGTCGTTGGCGCCCAGGGCAAGCACGAACACGTCGACCGGGTGCCGGGCCAGCACCGAAGCCAAGCGCTGCCGGCCGCCGGCGCTGGTTTCGCCGCTTACGCCATAATTATAGGCCTTGTAAGAAAGGTCTTGCTCGTCGAGGCGCTGCTGAAGCAGCGCTGGGAAGCTTTCGCTTGCGCGCAGGCCGTGGCCCGCTGTCAGGCTATCGCCAAAGAAAATGATATTTTTCATGCTAGATACCAAACAGCCGGAACGGGGTATTGGTGCCGGCAAAACGGGCTTTAGCAGTACCAAATAACCTGTTTCCTGGCTGTAGCAAGAGCAAGGCGGAGCTACGCAATCAGACCTGCCTAGGGCGCAGTGAATCCAATTAATTCCGATTTAATTAACAGAACAAGAAATAGTTGCTTACTATTCGACCGGCTTAGGGCCTTGAGTGAGTAGCAGCAGAAAAGTTGCTCATCCAGAATTTCCTCATTCAGCAACCGCTTTTCCCACTCACCCACTTTTTCCAGCAATGAAAACAACTCTTACTCTTTTGGCTGGCCTGGTGCTGGCGGGCGCTGCGGGCGCTCATGCCCAGGCCCTGACGGGCACCGTTACGGTGGGCGGCACCACGCCCACGTACGCCACCCTGACGGCCGCCGCGGCCGCCCTGCAAACCAACGGCGTAGGCCCCGGCGGGGTGACGGTGGCCATTCGCCCCGGCACGTACCCCGAGCGGCTCGTGCTCAATAACATCGCCGGCTCCTCGGCGGCCAACCGCATCCGATTTGTGGGGCGGGGCGGCAACGTGACCCTGCGGCCCGCGGGCACCGCCGCCACCACCGACGCGGCCGTTCTAATCACGGCCTGCGACTACCTTACGCTCGATTCGTTGAACGTGGCCGACGGCGGCAGCACCGCGGCCGACCAAGTGGAAGTCGGCGTCAGCATCACCGGCACCGGCACCAAAGGCAGCACCAACGTCACGGTGAGCAACTGCGCCATTCGCCTGGGCGGCGGCACGGCCCCGGCGGCGGTGCCCGGCTCGCGCGGGGTGCAGATAGTATCGGCCGCTACGGCTGCCAGCGGGGCCAACAACAACAACCGCATTGTGAACGTGCAAGTTGACCGGGCCAGCACGGGCATTCGCCTGGCCGGGGTGGCGGCATTCTCCGGGGCGCCCACCTTCACCGATTCCGGCAACGAGGTGGTTGGCTGCGTGCTGGGCGGCCAGCGGTTCATCGGGCTCGACGGCGGCAGCGGGACAGCCGCGGGGATTTCGGCCGCGGCGCAGCGCCGGATGCGTCTGGTGGGCAACCGCATCGACAGCGTGCTGATTCGCAACGCCAGCCCGGCACTTCCGGTCAGCGCCTCGGCCTTTAGCTTCGACAATTCGAGCGGGCTTGTGGAGAACAACCGCGTTGGTTATGTGCGCTTTGCGGGCACGGGCGGCTCGCAGGCCCTGGGCATTCGGGCCAGTGTCATCCTCGGCGATACCCTGAAGGTATTCAACAACTTCATTGGCGGCATTCAGCGCATCGATTTCACGGCCAGCACTACCGATAATACCCTCTACGCGCAGGGCATCTGGATATTCCGGCAAGCGGGCGGCGGCGGGCTCACGCAAGCTTTTCACAACACCGTTGTGCTGCCGGCGGCCGCTGCCCCGGTGGCCTATTCATCCGCCGGCTTTTACCTGACTGGCGGCAGCACGGGCTTGTTTCCGGCAGAGCTGCGCAACAACATTATCATCAATCGCCTCAGCACAAGCGTGAGCACGCAAAACGCGCTGGCCGTGGTCGACGGCAACACCACCCGCGGCAACCTTACCAGTACCAACAACGTGCTGCTGGCTCCCGGCACCAACGGCGCCATTGGCCAGACGGGCCGCGAGCTGGGCGGCACGCGCATCACCTCCGCCACGCTGGCCGACTGGCAAACCAATTCTACGTACGACGCCGGCTCGGTCAGCAAGCCCATTGCGTTTGTGAACGAGGCCGCCGGCGACTTGCATGTGGCTGGCGCGTCGGTTGGGGACCGCGCCCTCGCCAGCCCGCCGCTGGCCGCCGTGCCCCGCGACATCGACGGCGCCCCACGCAACCCAACGGCCACCTACCGGGGCGCCGATGAAGGGGCCACGCCCCTGCGCACGCAGGCCGCGCAAGCCGCGCGGCTGCGCCTGGAGGCATACCCCAATCCCACGGCCAACGCCCTGACGCTGAATTACCAACAAGAAACACCCGGCGCGGCGCACTTTACCGTGCGGGATGCCGTGGGACGCCCCGTGCGCACCCTCACCGGCGCTTCCCAACGGGCTGGTGTTCAGCAGCAGCGACTGAATTTGAGTGGTTTGGCGGCGGGCGTATACTTGGTGCAGATGGCCGTGCCGGCGCCAAACGGCACTTGGACAACCGCCACGGTACGCGTGGGCGTGGCTGCCAATTGAGAGTGAGACGTAAGTAGGAAAAACCAAGCAGCAAGATTGCAGGAGACGGTTTCTTAAGGTGCGTCTCCTGCAATCTTGCTGCTTGGTTCTTTCTGCTTACATCTTATTCACAAGGAGTTAACGTGAATAAGCCCGCCAAGCGGCTACGTTTGGCGGGCTTTTCTTTGGTAATGGGCGGGGAGTGAAGCGGGGCTATTCTACTATTTCGAGCACGGTGCGGAACGAGACGTACTGGCCGGCAAAACGGGCTTCCATGTCGGCGCGCAGGGCGGGGGCGCACACGCGCTGGTATTCTTCGAGCTGCTCAACGCTGATGCAGTAGTACTGGGCGGCGTAGGTGATGCCGTTGTCTTCTTCGTTGAGGAGGCGGCAGAGCTGGCTTTTGAGGAAAAAGCCAGTTTCCATCACCTCGGGCATGTGGGTGGTACGCATGTAGTCCAGCCACTGGTCGGCTATGGCGGGCTCGAGGCTACTGGTGACGTTGTAAAGAATCATGGGGGCAATGGGTGAATGGGCGAATGAGTGAGTGGGCGAATGAAAAGGTCAAAGTTGGCAGAAACGAAAATATTCGCTTCTTCACCCGTTCACTCCTTCGCCCATTGACCTCACACCCGCATGGCGTCGAACTGAAAATCAGTAATACGGGCCTGAATGTCTTTTGGCGAAAGCTTTTCGGCGGCGGCGGCTTGGGCCAGGGCCGGCAGTTCGGCGTCGCCGGCCAGGCGGAGGCTCAGAATCTGGCTGAGGGTGAGCTGCTTTTCCAGCGCTGCGAAGCGTTGGCCGCTCACTTCAAAATACCGCTGGCGCACTTCGAGCCGGCACACCCGGTCTTGCAGCTGCAGGGCGTAGTGTTGGCGCAGCATTATCAGCACGCCCAGGCCAACCACGGCCACGGCCGCCACGGTGAACCACAGGCGGGCAATTTCATCGTCGTTGCCGGCCACGTTGAGGTAGTGCTTGATGCCGTAGCCCGCCAGGATAAGGGCCAGCGGCAGCAGCACGAAATGGTGCCAAGGGTAAAACTGAACGGTGTTTTTGGTGGGAGTGGCCATGTAATTGAAATAGAGAAACGGCGCAACAGTGAGCGCCAGGGCAGCGGATAGGGGCGTAAAAAAAGCTCCGGCCGGGGCCAGAGCTTTTGTAGACGAGTACGGGCCGGAGTTATTTGCTGGCCTTTTCTAGTTCTTTGGCGCGCTGCTTTTCGGCTTTGGCCTGGGCCTTGGCGGCGCGCTCCTGCTTTTTGGCTTCGCTGGCGGCTTTGCGCTGCTCTTTGAGTTGGGCTTTCTGCGCTTTCTCTTGCTCGCGCTGGTCTTTGAGCTGCTTTTTCAAGTCTTTTTCAGCGTTCTCCTGCTCTTTGAGCTGGTTTTTGCTGTTGCGCACCGACTGCTCGGTGCTGCTAGACTGCTGCTTTTGAGCTTCGTAAGCGGCTTTGGCTTCGTCGGCTCGCTGCTTTTGCTGCTCGGGAGTGAGCGGCACGGCGGCGGGGTCGGTGGTCGTGGTTGGAGCCGGAGTGGTGCTGGTAGGAGTGGTTTGGGCCGAGGCGGCCGAGGCGGTGGTCAGGGCGGCCAGGAGGGCGGCGCTGAAAAGAATATTTTTCATAATCGGAGTTAAAAATCAAGCAATTACTGCTTGTACTCTCTAACGTAACCCGTAGCCGAAGGTTGATGAGAGGAGCTTTGCAACGGGCTATTCTTCCACGTAGTCAAGGTCTTTGCCGTAGGTTTCGGGCAGGGTGCGCACGGCCCACACGGCCAGCACCAGCGTGATGCCGCCCAGTGCCAGTGCGCCGGTCAGAAAGCCCCATTGCTCGCTCAAGTACTTGAAGGCCGGCACGAGGCCCACCACCGCGCCGCGGGCAAAGTTGGGGGCGGTAGTAGCCACGGTAGCGCGCAGGTTGGTGCCGAATTGCTCGGCGGCCACCGTTACAAACAGCGCCCAGAAACCCACTGAGATGCCCAGCACAAAGCACACCGTGTAGAACTGCGTGGGCGTGGCGCCGCGCAGCATAATCAAGTACGTGGCCACCATGGCGGCGCAGAAGCCCAGGAACACCAGCAGCGCCTTGTTGCGCGAGTGCCACACCTGGCTGAGGGCGCCGCTCAGGAAGTCGCCAAACACGAGCCCGAAGTAGCACCAGAAAACCGCCAGCCCGGCCGTGACCTCGCCCGTAATGCCCAGCTCGCGGCCAAACTCCGGCGCCAGCGTGACGAGGATGCCCACCACAAACCACAGCGGCACTCCTATTAGTAGGATGCGCAAGTACTTGCCCAGCCGCGTCGCATTGGTGAACAAGCTCAGGAAGTTGCCGCGGCTGACGCCCGTTTGGGCCTGCACCTGCTGGAACATGCCCGACTCGAGCACGCTCACGCGCAGCAACAGCAGCAGCAGGCCCAGCCCGCCGCCCACGAAATAGGCATTGCGCCAGCCAAACTTGGCCACCCAATACGCCAGCAGCGCGCCGCTCACGCCGATGGTGGCCACTATCATAGTGCCGTAGCCGCGTTTTTCTTTGGGCAGACTCTCGCTCACCAGCGTGATGCCCGCGCCCAGCTCGCCGGCCAAGCCGATGCCGGCAATGAGCCGCAGCCAGGCGTACTGGTCGATGGTGGTGACGAAGCCATTAGCAATGTTGGCCAGTGAGTAAAGCAAGATGGAGCCAAACAACACCGACAGCCGGCCCTTCTTATCGCCCAAAATGCCCCACAAAATGCCGCCGAGCAGCATGCCGCCCATCTGCATGTTTATCAGGAAAAGGCCCTGGTTGGTGACTTCGGCGGGCGCAGTAATGCCCAGGGTTTTCAGGCTCTCGACCCGGACAATGCTGAACAGAATCAGGTCATAGATGTCGACGAAATAGCCCAGCGCGGCCACAATGACCGCGGCGGTGAAGACCGTGTTTTTAGTAGGGTGGGAGGCTTGCATGGCGAAATGTAGCACGGGCCGCATAAATCGGCCCCCGCGCCCTAAGCCCGTCATGCAGCGCGCAGCGAAGCATCTCGCCTGCTACCACTACTTACCACCTCACGCAAGATGCTTCGTTGCGCGCTGCATGACGGCCACGCTTTGTGGGTTAGCCGCGTTTAAATGCCACCGTCTCGTGCAGCTAACAGCCGCTGGCGCAGCCGCCGGGCGTCAGGCCGTCTTCCACCTGCACGGTGCTGTGGTGGATGTGAAACTCGTTTTCCAATTCCTTGGCCAGGCGGGCCAGCCAGGCGGCGTCGGCCCCGCCGGGGCGCACGAGGTGGGCCGTAAGGGCGGCGTCGTGGTCGCCGCTGCTCAGGCTCCAGATGTGCAGGTCGTGCACGCTCACCACGTCGGGCTGATTCAGTAAAAAGGTGCGCACAGCTGCCAAGTCGATGCCATTGGGCACCGCCTGCAAGCCCAGCCGCACGGTGTCGCGCAGCAGGCCCCAGGAGCTCACGGCAATCATGACCAGGATGCCGAGGCTGATGAGCGGGTCGAGCCAGGTCCAACCGGTCCACATCACCAGTCCGCCGCCCAGCACCACGCCCACGCTCACCAGCGCGTCGGTGAGCATGTGCAGGTAGGCGCCCCGCACGTTCACGTCCGACTTCTGCCCCGCCCGGAATAGCCAGGCCGTGAACCCGTTGATGGCAATGCCAATGCCGGCCAGCACCATCACCGACCAGCCGTTGACTGGGGCCGGGTGGCGCAGGTGGTCAATGGTTTCCCACAAAATGAACCCCAGGGCCGCGTAGAGCAAGGCCGCATTCAGCAGCGCGGCCTGAATGGTGGCGCCCTTGTAGCCATAGGTATAGCGCGCCGACGACTTGCGACCCGCCAGCCACGCCGCGCCCCAGGCCAGCGCCAGGCTCAGCACGTCGCTCAGGTTGTGGCCCGCATCGGCCAGCAGGGCCGCGGAGTTAGCTGCCAGGCCGCCAATGGTTTCGGCCACCACGAAAGCCAAATTGAGCCCGATACCGGTGGCAAAAGCCGCGCTGAAGGCGCCCCCGGCGGGCGGTGTGGCGTGAACGTGGCCGGCGTGGCTGTGGGCGTGGTGGTCGTGGGGCATGGCAGAACGCGTGGAGTACACGAAGAACACACCGGCGGCGCATTCGGTGCCGGTTAGGAACTACAAACCGCGGCCAAGAAAAACGTCATGCAGCGCGCAGCGCAGCGCAGCATCTCGCGTGCCACCACTACCCAGTGACTGCGGGCGAGATGCTTCGCTGCGCGCTGCATGACGGGCAATGGGGGTATTTTTCCAGCGCACGCCCTACACCGCGGCGGCCGTTCGCGTCAGCACCTCGTCAATCAGGCCATACTCCTTGGCTTCGTCGGCCCGCATCCAATTGTCGCGGTCCGAGTCGTCGTGGATTTGCTGGTAGGTTTTGCCGGTGCGCTCCGCGTAGATGCCGTAGAGCTCTTGGCGCAGTTTCACCACTTCGCGGGCCGTAATCTCAATGTCGGCCGAAGGGCCCTGCACGCCGCCCGAAGGCTGGTGAATCATGACGCGGGCGTGGGGCAGAGCCGAGCGTTTGCCGATGGCGCCGCCGCACAGCAAGAAGGCCCCCATGGACGCGGCCAAGCCGGTGCAGATGGTGGCCACGTCGGGGTTCACGTACTGCATGGTGTCGAAAATGCCCAAGCCCGCGTACACGCCGCCGCCCGGCGAGTTGATGTAGAGCAGAATGTCTTTCCGGGCATCAGCCGACTCCAGGAAGAGCAGCTGGGCGTTGATGATGTTGGCAATGTGGTCGTCCACGGCCTGCCCCAGGAAGATGATGCGGTCCATGATGAGGCGCGAAAACACGTCGATTTCGGCGAAGCGCGTGGGCCGCTCCTCGATGACGGAGCGGGTCATGCCCGTAAAGTGCTGGCGGGCCAGGCCTTCGGCATGGGTCAGGTACTGGTCCACGGCGAGGCCGTTGAGGCCCTGGCCGTGCACGGCGAACTTGCGGAATTCGGGAGTGGTCAGCATGAGAATTAGGGAGATAAAAAAGGGCATAGCGGGGCCGGCCAGGCTGAAAAGCACGGGGCGGAAAACCCGTAATGCGGGGTGAGAAATCAGTGGAATGAAGTAGCGGCGTAACCGGTGGCGTCTCGGCGGCCGTGCCGTTCGGGCGTCGTTGAAGGTTCGTTCAGGGGGCGTTCAACGACGAGACTCCAACCGTTGCGGCGTTACCTCGGCCACAGGCGGCGCAGCCAGGCCGGCCAGCCCGTGGCGCGCGGCCCGTGCAGCTGCTCGTGAATCTGGCGCAGCTCGTGGCGTAGCTGGCGGCGGCCGGCCAAGCGCA
Source organism: Hymenobacter sp. (assembly GCF_036388155.1). Classification (NCBI taxonomy): domain Bacteria; kingdom Pseudomonadati; phylum Bacteroidota; class Cytophagia; order Cytophagales; family Hymenobacteraceae; genus Hymenobacter; species Hymenobacter sp. The sequence goes on from NZ_DASVSI010000163.1 coordinate 53,575, forward strand.
GGCCCTGGTACAACTGCTGCTGCGCTACCGTGTCGGCGTGCAGGTCGCCGTCAATCAGCAGGCGCACGTTCCATTCGTGGGCCGGCAGCGCCGCGGGCCGGTGCAGCAGCTGCCGCTCGATAAACTGCAGACGTTCGAGTTCGGAGCGCATGGCTTAATACTCAACGGTTTCGGGGGTGACCACGGCCCGCACGGCTTGCCGCAGCCGCTCCAGGCACTTGAACTTCTGCACCGTGGCCGAGCGGACGGTGCGGTAGCCCTTGGCCGCGGCAATTTGCGTGAGCGGCTGCTGGAAGTAGTAGAAATCCAGCAACAGGCCCTTGCACTTTTCACCCAATCGTTCCACGTAGTCGAGCACGGCAAACCCGGTTTCCTCGGCAGCGGGCGGGGCGTCGGCGGCCAGCGTGGGGTCGTCGGGCAGGGCCTCGTGCGGGAGGCGGGCGCGGCGGCGCTGCTCGTGGTGCCACAAGTTGCGACTCACGCTCACCAGATAGGTGCTGGCCGAGGCCGTGAGCACCAGCGTGCCGCCCACGGCCTGCTCGTACAAGATGACCAAAGCATCCTGAAATACGTCTTGCGCGTCTTGGTCCGTGCCGCCGTGGCGGCACACGTAGCGGCGCACCAACGGGAAAGCCTGTCGGTAGAGGCGCGTCAGGGCCTGCGCGCGGTTGGCCAGCAGGGCTACGCGGAGGGCGGTGGCGGGCGGGGAAGTAGTCATCGAAGTAGACATGGTACTAATTAATCCACTTCGGGGGCAACTATCACCTTGGCCAGGAAAAATAGTTGGCTGCAGGCCCCGGAAAATTGTCTCAAAATGGCCGGTGAATGGCCGGCGCGCGTTTTCCCTGGCCAATACCTTTGAGGCAACAACGACAACCCGTATGAGTGCCTTACCCCATGTTGTGTTTGTGGTGCCGCCGGGTGTGCATGTGCTCGACCTGACCGGCCCGGTGCAGGTTTTCTACGAGGCGGCCACTTACGGCCAGCCCTACCAGCTCACGTACTGTTCCTACCAGCCGGCGGTGAGCAGTTCGGCCGGCCTGGGCCTGAGGCCGTTGGTGCCGTTTGCCGAGGTGGCGCTGCAGGCCGGGGATTTTGTTTTCGTGCCGGGACTGGAAATGGAGTATTTGCGCTCGGCGGCGTTTCGGCAGGAGGAGGCGTTTTTTGCGTGGCTGCGCGCGCAGCAGGCACGCGGGGCCCGGCTTTGCTCCATCTGCACGGGGGCTTTTGTGCTGGCCGAGGCTGGACTGCTCGATGGACACAAATGCACCACGCATTGGCGGCGCTTGGCTGAGCTGCAAGCGCGCTTCCCGCGGGTGCAGGCGCTGCCCGACACGCTGTTTGTGGAAGATGGCGGCGTTTATACCAGCGCCGGCGTCACGGCGGGCATCGACTTGGCGCTCTACTTGTTGGAGGAGCAGCACGGGCCGCTGTTTGCAACCAAAGTAGCGCGCGAACTGGTGGTGTACACCCGGCGCGGCGGCGCGCACAAGCAGCAAAGCATCTACCTGGACTGCCGCAACCACCTGCACTCGGGCGTGCACCACGTGCAAGACTGGCTGGCCGAAAACCTGGCCGCCAGCGCCACCCTCGAAACGCTGGCCGAGCTGGTGCACATGAGCCCGCGCACCCTCACCCGCACCTTCCGCAAGGCCACCGGTATCAGCATCAACGAATACACCACCGCCTTGCGTCGGGAATTGGCCCACACCCTGCGCCACAACCCGGCCCTGACCCTGGAAGCCATTGCCGCCCAGTGCGGCTTTCGCAACGTCCGCCAGCTGCAGCGCATCTGGTCGAAACCCACCGCCTGATTCCCACCACTTAACTCCCTGCTGCTTATGAAAGCTGTTCGCATTCTCTTGGTCTTGTTGGCCGCGCTGTTTTCCGGCTCCACATATTCCCAACTGGCAGCCAAGGCCGGCACCCTGGCCTGGCATTGCCCGCCCTGCGACCGGGCCTGCGACCTCACGGCCGCCGCCGGGCCGGGCACCTGCCGCGACTGCGGCATGGCTTTGGTGCAACGCTCCGCCGCGGCCGTGGACTCGCTGCGTAGCCAGCGCCTCCAAGCAGCCCAAAACGAGCCGCCAAAGAAAAACGTGGCCATTCTGGTGTTTGAGGGCATGGAAATCCTGGACTTTGCGGGCCCGAGCGAGGTGTTTGCCGTGGCGCCGGGCTTCAACGTGTACACCGTCGCAACCACTGCCGCCCCCATCAAAAGCCAGGGCTTTGTGTCCATCACGCCCAATTACACCTTGGCCAACTGCCCGGCCCCGGACATCGTGGTGGTGCCCGGCGGCTCCACCGACCCGCTGCTGCGGGACGAGGCACTCGTGCGTTGGGTGCAGGCCTCCGCCACGCGGGCCGAAGTGATGCTGTCCGTCTGCACCGGCGCGGTGCTGCTGAGCAAAGCCGGCCTGCTCGATGGCAAGCAAGTCACCACCTTTCACAGCTACATCGACGAGCTACAACGCGTCACGCCCAAGGCCACCGTGCTTCGCAACACGCGGTTTGTGGATAACGGCCAGGTAATTACCACCGCCGGCATTTCCGCCGGCATCGACGGCGCCCTGCACGTGGTGGCCAAGCTGCGCGGCGAAGAAGCCGCCCGGCGCACGGCTCAGCACATGGAGTACGACAAGTGGCAACCCAACCAAGGCCTGGTGGTGAAAGCCGCGCCGCCCCAAGCGAAAAGCAAAGCAGCGGGCGCAGCGCGCAAGAAGTAGCGCGGAGGCCCCCCGACGCCAGCAGCCTAACGACTACTTAAACGCCAGCGGCACCACCAGACGCACGCTCACGTTGCGGCCTTGGTTGAACACCCCACGGCGGCCGTTCGCGGCGTTGAAGTCGGCGTATTTCAGGCGGCTGAGGTGGCTTTGGTAGCCCACGTCGAACAGGTTGTTGGCCGTGATGAAGACGGAAAACAGCGTTTGACCCTGGGCGTTGGCCAGGTCCGAGCCCAGGCCGGCGTTAATCAGGGTGTAGCCCGGCGTGGCCGTTTCGGTGTCGAAGGCGGAGAAGAAGCGGTTTTGAGCAAAGGTGTGCTCCAGCTGCACGCGGGCATACGGATTGGTGATGCGCTTGCCCTGGCGGCGGAAGTTGGCTCGTAGCTCCGACTGCAGGCGGTCGGCCGGAATGAAGGGCAGGTACCGCTCGGCTTCGGGGCGGTCGAGTTGCTCGGCGCGCACCATCGAGAACGAGTTTTCGAAGTGCAGCCAGTCCAGCGGGTGCGGGTGAAAGTCGAGGCTGACCTCGCCGCCCAGCAGCCGGGCCTGGCCCTGCTCGTAGCGAAACACGCCGTCGCCCTCCACGCTCAGCGAGTCGGCGCCGCTGGGCGTAAGCAGGCGGCGCGTAAAAATGTAGTTGTCGATGCTGTTGGCGAAGGCATCCACGCTGAAGCGCACGTGGTCGCTCACGTAGCTCACGCCCGCATCAACCTGCAGGCTGGTTTCGGCGGCCAGGTTCGGCTGGCCAATTTCGTAGCGAATGGTGCCCTCGTGGATGCCGTTGGAGCCCAGCTCGGCGATGTTGGGCGCCCGGAAGCCGCGCGAGAGGTTGCCCTTCAGCGTCCACCGCTCGTTCACGTTGTAGGCCGCGCCCACGCTCCCGCTGTAGTTGCGAAAGGTGGTGGCAAAGCCCGCAAACTTGGTTTCCGCGTCGGGGGCGTCGCTGGTGGTGGGCTGCTCGTCGCCGTCGAGCCACAGCGCATCGGCCACAATGCGGCGCACGTCGTAGCGCAGGCCGCCGCTGATGTCGACGGCCCCGAAGGTCTTTTTGGCCACTCCAAACAAGCCGCCCTCGTTCAGGCGGTAGGCCGGAATCAGGAATTCCACGCCCAGGTTGCGGTTTTGCTGGTGCAGGCCGCTGGTGCCCACGGTCAGGTTCCAGCCGCTCATCTCGGGCAGGAAGTAGCGCAGGGCATAGTCGACAGTGCGCAGCTGGAAGTAAAGCGAGGTTTCTTTGGGGTCGAACACGTTGCCGTATTCGCGCCGCAGGTTTTGCTGGTAGCTGGCTTGCAGCGTCACGCGGGAGCCGTTCTCGCCCAGAATGAAGTTGTTTTCCGTGCCGATGCGCAAGTGGTTGATTTGCTGCTGGGGCACGGCCAGCCCGTAGCCGCGCAGGTCGGCGTCGGTCACGGGCAGCACGGCGGCGCTGTCGGCCCCGGCTTGGTCGAGGCCGGCGGGCACTTCTTTGGTGAAGCGGCCGGCTTCGTCGCGGGCGCCTTCCGTCAGGCCCACGCGCTGGTTGAACGAGCTGAAGGCGAGGTGCGAATAACCCCAGCTTTTGTTTACGCCCACGTAGCCGTTGGCGTCCCACTCGTTGAAGCCGGAGTTATACACGCGGCCGTCGTAGCGGTTGCGGTAGGCACCGGCCACCTTACGCGTGCCGCGCGCCAGCCAGTTCAGCCCGTTGAGGTTGCCCGCGTTCTGGAAAGAATAGCCCTGTTGGTGGTTGTTGGTCTGGTAGTTGGCCGTGGCCACGCCCGTGATGCGGCCCTCCGCCACGGGGTCGGGCGCCACAAAGTTGATGACGCCGGCCATGGCATCAGAGCCGTACAGCAGTGAGCCAGGCCCTTTGATAATCTCGGCGTGGTCGACGCTGAATTCGTCGATTTCCACGCCGTGCTCGTCGCCCCACTGCTGGCCTTCCTGCCGGGCGCCGTTGTTCAGGGTCACCACGCGGTTGTAGCCCAAGCCGCGCACCACGGGCTTGCTGATGGCGGCCCCGGTCGTAATCTGGCTCACGCCCGGCGTGTGGGCAATGGCGTCGATGAGGTTGGAACCCGACGTCTGGTTGAGGCGGGTGCGGTCGACCACGGTGGTGGGCACCGGCGAGCGGCGCAGCTCCGTGGCCTGCGACACGCCCGTCACCACTACTTGCCCAATTTCGGTGGCGGCGGCAATCAGCTTCACTTCCACGGGCTGCCCGCTGCCCGTGTCCACGGTTTGCGTCACGGTGTTGTAGCCCAGCGAACGAATTTGCAGGGTGAAGCGCCCGCGGGGCAGGTTGGCAAAGGAAAAGCGGCCATCGGCTTCCGAAGCCGTGCCGCGTTTCAAGTCGGAGAACAGTACCGTGGCGCCGGGCAGGCCCTCGCCGGTGGCGGCATCCAGCACCCGGCCCGTGAGCGGCGGGGCCACAGCTCGGGTGCGCGGGGCCGCCGGCAGCGGCGCTGTTTGCGCCACTGCGCCGAAAACAGAAGCACTCAACAGCAGCGCCGTGAGCGTAAGAGAATGAGACATATAAAAACAAAAACTGCCGCATAAACGGCAAATCAGCTCACAAAGATTAAGAAAGGTCATACGCTAGCCCGCACCGCATCAACAAACTGTCACCCCGCGTCCTGGCGTCGCTTGACGTCTGGCCCAATAAGTGTCCCGCTCCGTTGGGGCCCGGGCCGTCGACCTGGAACTTGCCGTGGGCAAGCATCTCTGCCGCTTCGTTGCAGCGAATCGAAAGCACTCACCAATTAGTTGCTCTCGTGGTAGAGACGCTTGCGACGGCAAGTTCCGGGTCGACGGCCCGGGCCCCAACGGAGCGGGACACTTATTGGGCCAGACGTCAAGCCGTAATCAGGCTGCTAAATATCAATTCGTTGTTGAGGGCTGCCGCGGCGCGCGTGCCGCTGGCGGCGGCCAGCAGCGCTTGCTGCAGCGGCCCGGCCATGTCGCCCACGGCATACACGCCCGGCACGCTGGTCAGGCCGGTTTCCGTCACTTGCACAAACGTGCCGTCCGGGCTGAACGCGCAGCCGAGCTGGGCGGCCAAGTCGCTGCGCTGCCGCTGCATGGGCCGCAAAAACAGCGCGTCAATGCCCAGGCGGCTGCCGTCCTGAAACTCCAGCGCCCGCAGGCAGCGGATGCTCCCGTCGAGGGCCGCTACCGGATTTTCGAGTACCCGCACTTGGAGACGGGCGAGGTGTTCTTGTTGGGCGGGGGTCAAATCGGCGGGGCCATCGGTGCACAGGGTTAGCTCGGGGCTCCATTGGTGCAGCAGCACGGCTTGCTGGTAGCCGGCCTCGCCGCGGCCGTACACGGCCACGCGGTTGTAGCGGTTTTCCCAGCCGTGGCAATAGGGGCAATGGTAGGCGCCGCGGCCCCACAACTCGGCCAAGCCGGGCACGGGGGGCAACTCATCGGCCACGCCGGTGGCCAGCAGCAGGGCCGGCGCCGTGGCCTCGGCGCCCGTGGCCAAAGTCAGGGTAAAGCCCTCGGCCGTGGGCCGAACTTTGGTGGCGGCGGTAGCGCAAATCTCTACGTCGTAGGGCCGCAACTGCTCGCGCCCAATGCGCAGCACCTCCTGAGGGGCAGCCCCGTCGCGGGTAAAAAAGCTGTGGGTGTGAAAGGCGGGCGCGTTGCGGGGCGGGCCGCCGTCGAGCACCAGCACCCGGCGCCGGGCGCGGCCCAGCACCAGGGCGGCGCTCAGGCCGGCGTTGCTGGCGCCCACAATCAGCACGTCGTAAGTAGGTTGGGCGGGCCTTGGAAATTTGAGCATGGTCAGGCAGAAAAAAAGTGTTCGGATACCTCGCGGTTCACGTCATGCCCCCCGCCCAAGCCTGCTCGTGAAGCATGGGGCTGGGCGGAGGGCAGGCGCAGGGCTTTTGCTTATTGTACCGTCACGGGGATGGTCACTTCCACGTCGGTGTCGCCGGGGCCGGCCGTGCCGTCTTTGGCACCGGGCTGGTGGCGCAGGGTTATTCTGAGCGAGCCCGTGCCTGCCGCGTTGGTCACCACGCGGGTAGTCAGGCCGATTTCCAGGTTTTTGGCGTCGCGGTCGGTGCGGGTGATGGCCAGTAGGCTGGCCGGTGTGGGCACGTATACCAGGAGGTGCTCGTCGCTTTCGCTGCGCACCTCGTCGGTGATGTTGGCCACCGGGGTCTTGGTTTCGTCGAGCAAGGTTAGGGCACCGGTGTAGGTGGTGTTAGGCTGCAGGTTAAGCGTGCCGAAGGTGGGGGCATTGCCGCCGGTGCCGTCGGTGTCCTTCCAAGTAACGGTGGCCGGGGTGCCGCCCGCCGTGGTGGGGGTCAGCACGTAGGTCACGGTCGTGATTTGCTCGTTGTCCTCGTCGGGCTGGGGGTCGTCATTGTCATCGCTGCAAGCAGAGAAAGCCAGGGGTAGGGCCAGCACCAAAGCAGCCAGGCGGAAGCGGGATTGAAAAATGGTCATGGGTGATGTGAAAAATGTGAAAAAGAGAGAAATGTGAAAATTGAAAGCGGATAAAACCGGGCATTGCCCGGGCGTCGGGCCGGTGGCTTTCTTAGCCTTTCGCAGCGCCAAAAGCCAGCGGCATCCGCAGACGCAGGGTCACGTTCCGGCCCAGCTCGTCGAGGAAGTAGCGGTAGCGGTTGAGGTAGTCGCGGTAGCGCGTGTCGAGCAGATTGGTGCCCGTAAGGCTGATTTCCAGGGGCGTGCGCGGCCCCAGGCGCAGGGTGCCGCCCAGCTCGGCGCCCAGCAGCCAGTAGCCGGGCGGCGGGTCTTGGTAGTCGCGCTGCTCGTTGTCGCGCGGCACACGGGTCTGGCGGCGCACGGCCTGCGCGCCGAGCTGGGCGTAGAAGCCGCCCACCCGGCGCGGCGCGGCATCGGCCGGCGGGGGGCCGGCTTCGTAGCGCAGCCAGCCTTCCACGCGGTCGGCCGGGGCCAAAATGAGGTAGTCGTTCTGTCGCAAGTCGCGCTCCACCACCGTGGCGGCCTTCAGGCCCAGCGTGAGGGGCCGGGCCACGCGGTAGGCCACCAGCAGGTCCACGCCCCGGAACTGCGCGTCGGTCTGCTGGTAGCGGTACGACGGAAACAGCCCCCGAATGTCCAGCACCGGTGGCACCGGCGTCTGGTAGATGTAGTTCCGAATAGTGGTCTGGTACACGGTCAGCTCCCCGTTGAGGCGAGGATGGTCGTGCCAGCTCACGCTGAAGGCAGCCGAACGCGCCGTTTCCGGCCCCAACGGCGCCGCGCCCGCTGGCCGCGTGATGTCGTAGCCTTCCTCGTAAATGCCGTTGTGCACGCCCTGGCTGGCCCGCTCGTTGGCCGCCGGGGCCCGTTGCAGCAGGCTCATGTCGGCGCGAAGCGTCACGTGCGGCCCCACCTCGCGCACCACCCCCGCCGAAGCCGCGGGCGTGGTGAAGGCGAAGCTTTCGCGCACCACCGCGAAGTCGCCGCTTACGCGAGTAGGCCGGCGGGTGCTCAAAGAGCGGCGGTCAAGGCGCAGCCCAGCTTCAACCAGCCAGGGGCCTGGCCGCCAGTGCCCCAGAGCGTAGGCCCCCGCCGTCAGGTTTGTATAGTAGGGGATGAAGAAGCGGCTGCCCGGGCGGTAGGTATTGTCCTGAGCAGTGCCACTAAGGCCCAGCTCGCCGCCGAAGTTGCCGTGCTGGTGCAGTTCCCAGCGCAGGTCGGCGGTGGTCGTTTGGTTGCGGTAGTCCAGCTCGGGCAGGTTTTTGGCGGCCACGTTGTCGTTGCGGGGGCGGTACTTGTCGTACTCTCCCCGGCGGTCGGCCTGCTGGGCCAGCGTGGCGCTCAGGCGGCCGCCCCAGCCATTCAATTTATAGAACCCGCTGAGTTTGACGAGCGTGTGCTGAATCTGCTGGTAAGGCCGGTCCAGCGCATAAGTGAACGAAGCCGGCAGTGGCGGGGGCGAAGAACCACGGGCCACCAGGTTCCAGTTTTCCGGCACCGGGTACAGGCCCAGCTTGGCGTTGTACTGGCTCACGAAAGCCTCGGCGCCCCAGCGGTTTGCGCGCCATCCCACCGCTGCCGAGTAGTTGTACTCGGCTAGGGCCGAAGAGCTTATCCAATAGTCCGGCGTGCGGCTCAGGCCCGCGCGGCGCACGGTGCCTTGCGCCCGCCATGCCAAGGCCGGCAGCTTGGTCGGGGAGCCTTGCACTGTGGCAGAGGCTGCGCCCAAGCCGTTGTTGCTGGCCCCCACCAAGTGCAAGTCGGCCGTGGTGCCAGCCGAGTCGGGCAAGGCCGCGGGCTGCGCCAGTACCACTCCGCCAATGGCGTCGGCGCCGTAGCGCACCCCAGCCGCGCCCTTCACCACCGTGAGCTGCGAGGCCACGAAGGGGTCAATCTCAGGTCCGTGGTCCTGGCCCCATTGCTGCCCTTCCTGCCGCACCCCGTTGTTGAGCAAGGCTACGCGGTTGGAGTGCAGCCCGTGAATCATCGGCTTAAACACGTTGGGCCCGGTCTGGATGGCCGACACGCCGCTCACCTTCAGTAACGCTTCGCCCAAGCTTTGGCCGCGCGTGGCCGCTAGGTCGCGCCCGGTCAGGGCGGCCGTGGCCTGGGTAGGCGGGGCCGCCGGGGCCTGCCCCCGCACCACGGCCCCTGCCAGCTGCACGGCATCAGGGTGCAGCTGGAAATTGCGCACCACCGAGCTGCCCACGCGCACCTCGGCCGTTTCGGAGCGAAAGCCTACGAAACTTACTTCGATGTGGTAAGTGCCGGCGCACACGTGAAAGTGGTAGTTGCCATAGGAGTCCGCGGCGCTCACTTCGCCCGTTTCGAGCAGGCGGGCTGTGGCCCCCGGCAGGATGGTGGCCGACTCGTGGTCGACGACCTGGCCCGCCAGCGCCAGGCTGCAAATGGGTGCCACCGGCGCACTCTGCGCCCGGACGGGTGCGGCCCACAGGCTCACCAGCACCACGCCCAGCCACGCCGCAACGCGGCCCAGCGGGCAGGAAAAAACCCTCATGTTCAGCAAATAAGGTGGCCGCGCCAAGCGCGGCGTAAGCGCGAGCGGGCTCCGGACCGCGGCGCAGTCGGAGCCAGAGCTCAGCTTAAATCAAGAAAAGCCGGATGCCGCTTAGGCGGCCGGCGGGCCGCGCAGTTGGGCGGGCTGGCGCGCAATCCACGGGGCGGTGGCCACGGTGGGCACGGGCGCGGTGGCAAAGCACGGGCGCGTGGCCGGCGTGGGCAGCGGCACGGGCACACTGGCCACAAAGGGCACGTTATAGAAGTGCTCCACTTGACAGTGCTTGTGCTCGGCGCTGATGAGGGCCTTGCCCTTGTGCCGGAAGGCGGGGGCCTGGGCGGGCTCGTCGGTGGTGTGCTCGTGGGCGTGCATGTTCAGCACCCATGCCTCCGGCAGCAGCGTCCGCGTGAGGCAGAGCAGCAGCAACAGGGCGATATGAGAACGCAGGGCTTGCACAAGACAAAGATGAGACGAATTCCACAAAAGTAGTCGGAGAATAAATCTTTACCATTTATCGTTGTTAGTCCAAACCGAGGCGAGGTGTTTTCTCGTATCCGGGTGCGAAGCCCCGTTCTGCGAGCTTCGGTTGTATAAAAATTTCGTGATAATTACCACTAATCCTGACCTTTCCCTGCAGTACGACTCAGACTTGAGCCTCTTGCGGGTTGAGTGGGCATCGGGACAGGACATGCGCACTTTCCGGGCCAGCGCAACGCAGCTGGCCGAATTGGTTGGCAAGATGCAGGTGCGACACATGCTGCTCGATATGAACACCTTCCCGGACATTTCGGTGTACGACCAAGTGTGGCTCAGCGTGAACTGGATGCCCGTTTTGGTGAAAGCGCAGCTCGAGCAAGTGGTGCTCGCCATCGGCCGCCGCAAGGTGCACAACCAATTGGCCCTCGACTCGCTCATTGCCGTGTCGCGGCCCTTCATCAAATTCGACATTCAGTTCTTTCCCACGGCCCTGCCCGGCCTGCACTGGCTGAGCAATTTCTCGGACCGCCTGCCCCAGCTGCTGACCGAATGGGACGCCGTGCACGGCCCCGGCTTGCCTACGCAAGGCCTGTCGGAGTTTCGCAATAGCTACCGCCCCGGCTTTTAATCGCCTAGGAGCCTTCCTGTGCGCTGTCAATCTGACAGCGCTTCCCCGCTTGGAACGTCCTTTGAATGCCGCTCGACCAGCGGCCCGGCGCCCTGTGCCCGGCCATTCCGTCCGAAACCATTCTTTCCCATTACCATGCAAGAAACCGGCTCCATCTCCATCCACACCGAGAACATCTTCCCCATCATCAAGAAGTTCTTGTATTCCGACCACGAAATCTTCCTGCGGGAATTGGTTTCGAACGCCGTCGATGCCACCCAAAAGCTGAAAAGCCTGGCCCAACTGGGCGAATACAAAGGCGACTTGGGCGAGCTGAAAGTGCGCGTGACCGTGGACAAAGAAGCCCGCAAAATCACGATTTCCGACCACGGCCTGGGCATGACGGCCGAGGAAATTAAGAAGTACATCAACCAGATTGCCTTCTCCGGCGCCACCGAGTTTGTGGAGCAGTACAAAGAGAAGGACTCGGCCACCAAAGACCAGATTATCGGTCAGTTTGGCTTGGGTTTCTACTCGGCCTTCATGGTGGCCAAGGAAGTTGAAATCTGGTCGAAGTCGTACAAAGAAGACACCCTGACGGCCCACTGGACCTGCGACGGTAGCACCGAATTCACTCTGGAAGAAACCGAAGGCGAGCACGCCAAAGCCGAGCGCGGCACCGACGTGGTACTGCACGTGGCCGAAGATTCGGACGAGTTTCTGGAGGAAGCCCGCTTGCGCACCATCCTCACCAAGTACTGCAAGTTCCTGCCTATTCCGATTGAATTCGAAGGCGAGGTCATCAACCAAACCACGCCCATCTGGACCAAGCAGCCCTCGGAGCTGACTGACGAGGACTACAAGAAATTCTATCAGGAGCTCTACCCCATGAGCATGGACGAGCCCTTGTTCTGGATTCACCTGAACGTGGACTATCCCTTCAACCTGACGGGCATCCTCTACTTCCCGAAGGTGAAGGACGAGCTGCAGTTCTCGCGCAACAAGATTCAGCTCTACTCGCGCCAGGTGTTCATCACCGATGAGGTGAAGGACGTGGTGCCCGAGTTCCTAATGCTGCTGCACGGCGTGATTGACTCGCCCGACATCCCGCTGAACGTGTCGCGCAGCTTCCTGCAGGCCGACGCCGCGGTGCGCAAAATCAACACCTACATCACCAAGAAAGTAGCCGACAAGCTGAGCAGCCTGTTCAAGCAGGACCGCCCCGGCTACGAGGAGAAATGGTCCGACATCGGCATGTTCGTGAAGTATGGCATGCTGTCGGACGAGAAATTTTACGACAAGGCCAAGGACTTCGTGCTGGTGAAGAACGTGGACAACAAGCTGTTCACCCTCAACGAGTACACCGAGCACATCCAGGCCAACCAGAAGGACAAGAACGACAACACAGTGGTGCTTTACACCAACGACGCCGAGCACCAGCACAGCTTCGTGGCCGCTGCCCAGGAGCGGGGCTACGACGTGCTGAACTTCGACCAGGTGCTTGACCCGCACTTCGTGGGCCAGCTGGAGCAGAAACTGGAGAAAACCAGCTTCAAGCGCGTGGACGCCGACACGGTGAGCAAGCTCATTGAGAAAGACGAGGCTACCGAAAGCGTGCTGACCGAAGACGACCAGAAGAAGCTTGAGGAGACCTTCAAAACGGCCATCGCCAACGACACCATGCACGTGAAAGTGGCCGCGCTGAGCCCGCAGGACGCGCCGGTAGTCATCACCCAGAACGAGTTTATGCGCCGCATGAAGGACATGCAGCGCACCGGCGGCGGGGGCGGCATGCAGATGTTCGGCGCCTTCCCCGACTCGTACGACGTGACCGTGAACGCCAACCACCCGCTCACCCAAAAGGTGCTGGCCGATGGCGGCGACAAAATTGCCAAGCAAGCCTTCGACCTCGCCTTGCTTGCCCAGGGCATGCTGAAAGGCGAAGCCCTCACGGCCTTCGTGAAGCGCAGCACCGAGTTGCTGTAAATCGGGTTCACCGCCCACATAAAAAGCCCCGCTGCCCCTCCGGTAGCGGGGCTTTTGCGTAGCTTGGCAGCATGAAAGTCTTTCTCGCTATTCCCCTATTGGCCGGCCTGCTCACAGGGACTGCCATAGCCCAACCCGTGAAAAAAACCGTTGCCACCCTGCCCGCTACTCAAGTGCAAGTGGCCAGCGGCCGGTTGGCCGGCGAGGCACTGCCCGGCGGCATTCGCGTTTTCAAAGGCGTGCCGTTTGCAGCCCCGCCGGTGGGGGAGCGGCGCTGGAAGGCCCCTCAGCCCGTGCAGCCGTGGAAAGACGTGCGGCCGGCCACGCAGTTTGGCCCGCGCGCCATGCAACTGCCCATTTTTGGCGACATGAATTTTCGCTCGAATGGCGTGAGCGAAGATTGCCTGTACCTGAACGTGTGGACGTCCGCCACTTCGGCCAAAGAGAAACTGCCGGTGCTGGTGTACTTCTACGGCGGCGGCTTTGTGGCCGGCGACGGCTCGGAGCCGCGCTACGACGGCGAAAGCATGGCCCGGCAAGGCATGGTGGCCGTCACGGTCAACTACCGGCTGGGCGTGTTCGGCTTCATGGCCCACCCAGAATTGACCAAAGAATCGCCGAACCGCGCTTCCGGCAATTACGGCTTGCTCGACCAAGCCGCGGCCCTGCGCTGGGTGCAGCAGAACATTGCGGCTTTCGGCGGCGACCCGAAGCGCGTCACCATTGGTGGCGAGTCGGCCGGTTCTTTCTCCGTCAGCGCCCAAATGGCCTCGCCGCTGGCCAAAAACCTGATGGCCGGCGCCATTGGCGAAAGCGGCTCGCTGCTGGGCCTGCAGCCGCTGCCCACGCTGGCTCAAGCCGAGCAAAACGGGGTGGCTTTTGCTACGGCCGTGGGCGCCAGCTCGCTGGCCGCCTTGCGGGCGCTGCCGGCCCAGCAACTGCTTGAGGCATCGGGCAAGCCCGGCGCCCAGCGCTTCTCGGCCATCGTGGACGGCTACTTCCTGCCGCGCCAGCCATCCGAGATTTATGCTGCTGGCCAGCAAGCCAAAGTGCCGCTGCTGGTGGGCTGGAACTCGCAGGAGATGAATGCCGGAGCCCTGACAGGGCAGGGGCCTACTACGGCTGAGAATTACCGTGCCGCCGTGCAAAAGCTTTACGGCGAGCGAGCCACCGAAGTCCTGCGCCTCTACCCGGCTTCTACCGACGCGGAAGCCGAACAGTCGGCCACGGACTTGGCCAGCGACCGGTTCATCGGCTACGGCACTTGGAAATGGGCCGATGTGCACATCCAGACCAGTGGCAAGCCCGTGTATCGCTACTTCTACGCCCGCCCCCGGCCGGCTATGATGCCCGAAATGGGCAACGCCACGCCGGGCTTGGCAGGAGGCGTGGTGAAAGGCACGGGTACAGCCGCCGCGACTCCCGCGCCGCCAGCACGCGGAGCCGCGCATTCGGCCGAAATCGAATACGCCCTAGGCAACCTTGCCACCAACAAAGTATTCGCTTGGACGCCCGATGATTATCAGTTGTCGAAAACCATGCAGGCCTATTTCGCCAACTTTATCAAAACAGGCAATCCTAACGGCACTGGCCTGCCCGAGTGGCCGGTAGCCAAAGCCGGTGCTGGTGGGCAATTGCTGCGGCTGGACGTGAAAACCCAAGCCGAGCCCGACCAAACGCGGGCCCGCTACCTGTTGCTGGAGCAGAAATAGTGCTGGCCGCTGGCGCGGAAGGTGCGCGGGCCTATTTCACGTTTTTTGCCACCACAAACATGCGGTCGCCGAAGCGGCCGGTGAGTTTGTTCAGGTAGTAGGTGGGGTACTGGCCGGCCAGCTTGCTCACCTTCTCCACCACGCTGCCGCCCAAGCGAATGTTCTTGGGTGGCTTCACGGGGTTCAGCAGCTCCGCTACTTCAAAGCCTTGCTTCTTGAGCATTTTGGTGATGGTGGCCGGGGTGAATTCGAACAGGTGATACGGCGGAATGTCCATCTTCCGCTCCTTGCCCAGCACGCCATACGCGGCAAAGCCGAGGCGCACGGTGGGCAGGTTGAGCGTGGCCGGCAGCGCCAGCACTAGCAGCCCGCCCGGCTCCAGAATGCGGTGGAATTTGGCCAACGTGGCGGCGGGGGAGAGCAGGTGCTCCAGCACGTCGCCCATGTAGGCGAGGTCGAATTGGTTTTCGTGGAAGTCCTCGGTGGTTTCGATGTTGCCGGTCACCACGGGCAGGTGCAATTCGCGGCGGGCAAAGTCGGCGGCGTGGGCCGATATTTCCAGGCCGTGGGTCTCCCAGCCCAGCGCTTCCAGGCTTTTGAGAGTGTAGCCTGGGCCGCAGCCCACGTCGAGGTAGCGGAACTTGCGGCCAGGGTACTTCGCCAGGATGTAGTTCGTGAGCTTGTCGGGCCGCACTTGGTTTAGCGCGGCCTGTTTCTGGCCTTCTTCGATGAAGACGACGTCCTGCTGGGTGCGGTCGTAGTTGGGCCGCTCGGTGAAATAGTCCTTGCCGTAGAGCCGCTCCAGCTGCGCCGGTGTGGGCTGCGGGTTCAGAAACATAAGGTCGCAGCTGCGGCACTGGGTCCCTTGCAGCCTTTGGCCTTCAAATTCGTAATAGAAAGGCAGCTTCTTGAAGTCGGTGCTGCCGCACAGGTCGCAGGTACGCATGGCGCAAAGTTAGGCGTTGCGGGGACGCATCTTCGCGCCGCGGCGTTAGAGGAAGTTGGGCGCCATTCGAATACTTCGGCCTCGTTTACTGTTACTGAACAAGCGCACACGCGTCTCTATTTTCTATGCTCGACGTTCTCATCATCGGCGCTGGCCCCGTGGGCCTCGCCTGCGCTCTCGAAACCCAGCGCCGCGGCCTACGCACAGCTGTGGTAGAAAAAGGCGCTTTGGTCAATTCCATCATTGGCTACCCCACCAACATGGAATTCTTCTCGACCCCCGAACTCCTGGAAATCGGCGGCTACCCCTTTCCCACCAGCCACTACAAGCCCCTGCGCGAAGATGCCCTCGACTACTACCAGCGCGTGGCCCGCAGCGAAAACCTGGAACTGCGCCTCTTCGAGAAAGTGGAAAAGTTAGAAGGTGAGCAAGGCAACTTCACGGTGACCACCGACAAAAACCAAGTACTAACGCGCAACGTCATCGTCGCCACCGGCTTCTACGACCTGCCCAACCCGCTCTACGTGCCCGGCGAAGACCTGCCGCACGTCAGCCACTACTACAAAGAGCCTTACCAGCACATGGCCCAGCACGTCGTCGTCATTGGTGCTAAAAATTCCTCGGCCAAAGCCGCCTTGCAGCTCACCCGCGCCGGCGCCAAGGTCACGCTCATCGTGCGTGGCCCTGAAGTCAGCAACTCGGTAAAATACTGGATTCGCCCTGACCTGGTCAACCGCATTGCGGAAGGCCGCATCACGGCGCATTTCAACACCTGCGTCACCGCCATCCGGCCGGAAGCGGTGGAAGTACTCACGCCCGATGGCCCGCTCACCATCCCCGCGCATTTCGTGTACGCCCTCACCGGCTACCACCCCGACGAAGCCCTCCTCGGCCGCCTCGGCGTAGAACCCGACCCCGCCGACGAAGCCCGCGCCCCGCTCTTCGACCCCACCACCCACGAAACCACGCGGCCCGGCCTGTTTGTGGCCGGCACCGTGTGCGGCGGCCGCGCCACCAGCCGCTGGTTCATCGAAAACGGCCGGCATCACGCGCAGCTCATTGCGCAGCATCTGGTCAACACTCATGAGGAACCGACTCTTTCCGAAAGAAAAAAGGCTGCCCTTCAGTAGGGCAGCCTTTTAAGGTAGGTACTAGCGCGGTTATTGTGCCGTGAAAGTCAGTTCAGCGGTGATATTTGTGCCAGTTCCGGTATCGAAATTGGGGTCTCGAAAGACAAGCGTGGTGCTGTTAAGCGTTGCAATTTCACCCTCTTGTACGTCCCCATATGGGTCCGTCAATTTCAGCTTGGTTTCGTTAGTGGTAAACTCCCAGCGCCCGGTTTCTGTCTGCGGGTCGGATGAGGAGCACTTGGTGGCTCCCTCATCAAAGGTGGCTGATTTATTGGAATTGAACTTGATGAAATTATCCTTTTCGCAAGCGTCAGTGATAAATAAGCTGTAAATGCTTTGGCCTCCAATTTTAACGTCGGTCAAGCGCCAACCCTTGGCCGTTAGCAACTCCGTTTTCGTTGGAGCTGGCTTGTTTTCGTCATCTTTTTTGCAGCTCACCGTGACAACAGCCATAGCCGCTAGCAGGGCGTAAGTAGAAAGACTCTTCATAAATAAGAATAAAAATTAAAAAGCAACAGCACCATGCTCCTGCCCAAGCAAAGCTACTTGAGGGGCGCATCAAGTAAAGGAATATATTTGTTGAAAAATTTTAATAGAATTAAAAAAGGCGCCTTCCCAAACGGGAAAGCGCCTTTTTTAGGCCTAAAGAAAAATTATTGGGGAAATCTCACACCGCGGTAAGCGGTGGGGTCCACGCCTGGGATTTGCGCGCCGTATTTGGCGTTGATGACTTTAATCATTTCGTTGGCAATCAACGCATATCCACGCGGTGTGGGATGCACGCCGTCGAGGCCGAAAAGGTTGCCAGCAATGAATCCAGCGTTGTTAGTCACGCCGTTGGTGGCAACACCGTTGGTGGCAACGCTGCGGAAAAACGCGTTTGCATCAAACACGGCAAGGTTACGGGAGTTGGCCGCCGTGATAAGGATGCTATTAAGCGCGGTAGTGCTGCTGGTGATGGACGTTTGTTCGGTGCCATCTAGCACCAGGGTGCTAGGAAAAGGATTCTGCGTCGTCTGACCAAAAGCTCTCGTCGTGTCAATTTGCAAAGCACTCAAAAACACCGGGAAGGTGACTGCGGCAGGCAGCGAGGGGCGCGCCTGCTGGTAAAAATCGCGCCAGTACTTACCCGTAGGCCGCCCATACAGCCCAACATAAGGCGAGGCTGTTAAGGTCAGCAGCAGGTTACCAGCGCCGCTGGCATCGCGGATACTAGCCAGCGTG
Organism: Hymenobacter sp.; assembly: GCF_036388155.1. Lineage (NCBI taxonomy): Bacteria > Pseudomonadati > Bacteroidota > Cytophagia > Cytophagales > Hymenobacteraceae > Hymenobacter > Hymenobacter sp. Next base: position 71,338 of record NZ_DASVSI010000163.1, read on the forward strand.
GTGCTCACTCGGGTGTTGGCTTGGCCAGGAGCTAAGAGGCCCGTAGTGTAGACAAAAGGGGCTGCGCTAGGTACGTTGTTGGCGGGCAGGGCCAATGTAGCACGAAAGGACGGCCCAACAGTTGTAAAGAAAGGGATGCCAGTTACGTCAGGTATCGTGGCAACTATTCCTTTCGCTCCACCCGCTGTTAAAGCATCAAGAACCAAATTAGTATTAGTCGTGAATGTAGCGGTGGGAGTTACGGCGCTAGCCGCTGCGCCGGCGGTGGCGAAACCTAAAATGTCATTGTTGCCCAACCATTCTGTGAAGAAAGTAGGCTTTATGGTGGTCACCGTACGCTGCACTCGCTCCAAATACGTTTCGTTGCTGCCATCGGGCGTAATGCGTTCGAAGTAGGAATTGAAAATGGCTGTAGGGGCGGCAAGGTTGCCACCGGTTAAAGCGACGTTCCCAAAGCCTGGCGTTAGGATGTCGGACATCCGGATGCCCGACACTCCTAAATTATTGATACTGCTTACATCTTTGGTGTAAATTGGCTGTGGATTTGGCAGTGGGTTTGCCCTGGTCGGCACCGCTCCGCGTATCGCCAAGTTCGTTGTCACATTAGCTGTAATGGGCGAGCTAAGGGTATTTGGAGTAGGCACGGTAAAGCCAGTGAGTCCAATGTATCCCGAGCCATTGGCTTGCGCTTCGGTAAACAAAGGTTGCACAAATTCACCGCCACCCACAGACCTGAATTGGCCAGCTAGAATATTAGGATAGGAATTCAACTGGCCTTCCCGATAAAGACCACCGTCGCTGACGCCTGCAGTAAGCGAGTTGCCCACCGCGATGTATCGGCTGAAATCCGCCTGCCCGGCGCTAGACTTTGGGTCGTCGTCCAAATCGGGCTGGCAGCTGCCGAGCGAGAGGCCCAGGAGCGTCAAAAACGGCGCGGAACGTTTGAAAAGTAGGTTCATACAAACGAAATACTAGCGGGGTGGGAATTAAAAGTTGTAGCGCAGCCCGATGCCGGGGATGCTGATGTTGGTGCGGTACGTACCGGCCACGCGGTCCGTCGTGCCGTTGTCGAGCAAGTCGGCTTCGGTTTGCGTGCGCTTCAGGATGGCTTGGAACATGAAGGACGCGTCCACCCCGAAGTTTTCGGTGATGTTGTAGCCCACGCCCGCCGTGGCGATAACGCGGTCATTGTCCGGCGTTTCGGGCGTTACGTAGCCGTCTTTCACCGGCGTAATGTCGTAGGCCGTGCCCAGGCGCAGGGCCAGCTTGTCGTTCACCTTGTACTGGCCGCCCAAGCGGAAAGTCAGCGCATCATCGTAGGAGCGTTTCGATTCCGAGAAGGTGCCCGTGCCCACTTGAGCGGGCTGGCCGTCTTTCGTGAAATCAAAGCGCAGGGCGCGGTACTTGCTCCACTCGGTAAAGTTCACGTCGAAGCCCACGGTGAGCTTTTCGTTGGGCGTGATGCCGATGCCCAGGTTAGCCGTGGCCGGCAGGGGCAGGGTGGCGTTGAACTTGTCGCCCACAAAGCGCGACTGCAGGGCGGCAATGGGATTGTTCACGGTCACGTCGCCGCCCTCTACTTTGGCGTCAATTTTCGAGCGGTAGCTGACGCCCACGCTGAGCTTGTCCGAAGGCTTGAAGAAAATGCCTGCGTTTACGCCAAAGCCGGTTTTGGTTTGGCCGTCCAATTCAATGCGGCCCTCGGCCGAGGGCAGCGAAACGGCGCGCTGCAGGTTCACCGAGCCCGAGGCCAGTATCATCAGGCCCGCGCCCACGCTCAGCTGGTCGGTGATGGCGTAGCTCACCGTGGGCTGCACGTAGATGGCGCGCAGGGTGATTTCCGACAGGGCAAAGCGGCCTTCCCAGCCGTTTTCGTACTTCAGCGTCGAGCCGTAAGGCGTGTACACCGATATGCCGGCGCGGAACTTGCCGTCTTTGGGACCAAAGCTGGCGTACAGGTTGAAGGGCGTCACGGTGGTGGGCTCTAACTCCCGCTGCGGGCCGCCCGAAATGGGGCGAAAAGCCAGCCGGGCAAAGGTGGCACTCACGCCTACTTGCACGCCGTTTTGGCGCAGCATGGCCATGGCGCCGGGGTTCAGGAACTGGGCCGCCTGTTCCATGGAGAGGCCCACGCCTACTCCGCCCATGCCAATGCTTTGCTGGCTGGGCAGGTACACTTGAAAGCCGCCCGCGGTGGCGCTCGATGCGCCCGCCAGGATAGCCCCGCCCGCAAGGAGTAGTGTCTTTACCGTCATAATAAAAAAGGAAAAAGGAGGTGGGTTAGGTTAGTAGGCGCTAAAAGTAGCGGAAAATTTCAAGCCGATTGTTAGGCAAGCCGAATATATTGTTGGATACAATCGTTTGTAATGGCATCCGTCTCCCTTGTGGCAAGCCCCCTACCTTTGTGCCCATGATTCTTCGCGCCGAGCACCTCGTCAAAAAATACAAAGCCCGCACCGTCGTCAACGACATGTCGGTGACCGTGGAGCAGGGCGAAATCGTGGGCCTGCTGGGGCCCAACGGCGCCGGCAAAACCACCTGCTTCTACATGATGGTGGGCATGGTGAAGCCCAACTCGGGCCGCATCTACCTCGACACCATCGAGATAACCAACATGCCCATCTACCAGCGGGCGCGGCTGGGCGTGGGCTACCTGGCCCAGGAAGCCAGCGTGTTTCGCGACCTGAGCGTGGAGGAAAACATCATGGCCGTGCTCGAAATGACGAGCATGAAGAAGGAAGCGCGGCACGCCAAAGTAGAGGAGCTGCTCGACGAGTTTAGCCTGGCCCACGTGCGCAAAAACCTGGGCAAAGTGCTGAGCGGTGGCGAGCGCCGCCGCACCGAAATTGCCCGCGCCCTGGCCGTGGACCCCAAATTTGTGCTGCTCGACGAGCCCTTCGCGGGCGTCGACCCCATCGCCACCGAGGAGATTCAAGGCATCGTATCTAAGCTGAAGCACCGCAACATCGGCGTGCTCATCACCGACCACGACGTCAACGCCACCCTCAACATCGTGGACCGGGCCTACCTGCTCTTCGAAGGAAAGCTCCTCAAGGCGGGCACGGCCGAGGACCTGGCCAGCGACGAAACCGTGCGTCGGGTGTACTTGGGCAAAAATTTCGAGCTGAAGCGCACGGTATAGAGGAGGGTTGAGGGTTGAATGTTAAGTGTTGAGTTGGCTAGCTACTACCGGAACTCGCCAACGCTGCCTCATTATAATGCCGAATGCTGAGTGTTGAGTTAGCCAGCTATCCGTTAGCTGAATTTTAGCGTTAGCCATAACTCAACCCTCAACATTCAACCCTCAACACTCCAAAAGATGCTCGACCACGTACTCGCCGCTGCTGTACAATGGCGTAGCATGCCCCGGCTGGCCCGCATCCGTGAGCAGCCGCTGGAGGTGCAGGCCCAACTGCTGCGGTACCTGCTGGCCCGGGCGCAGGGCACGCAGTGGGGCCAGCGCTACGGCTTCCGGGAAGGGCTGAGCGCGGCAGAATTTGGCCGGCGGGTGCCCGTGAGCACCTACGAGCAGCTGTACCCCGAGATTGAGAAGGTGCTGCGGGGCGAGCCCGACGTGCTGTGGCCCGGCGTTCCGCAATGGTTTGCCAAAAGCAGTGGCACCACCAACGCCCGCAGCAAGTACCTGCCCGTCACGGCCGAAGCGTTGCAACAATGCCATTACCGCGCGGGGCGCGACATGCTGGCCCTCGCCACCCATTTTTATCCGCAAGAGCGGCTGGTGGCCGGCAAAACGCTTTCCCTGGGCGGCACGCACGCGGCCAACCCGTTTCGCCCTAACCAACCGGCATCGCGGGCCGGCGATGTTTCGGCCGTCATCATGCAGCAGCTGCCGTGGTGGGCCGAGCAAATGCGCACCCCGCCCCTCAAACTGGCGTTGCTGGACGAGTGGGAAGAAAAGATTGAGCGCATTGCCGCCCACGTGCTCACGCAGGACGTGCGCACCCTGGCCGGCGTGCCCACGTGGATGATAGTGCTGCTGCGCCGCGTGGTGGCCCTGGCGGGGGCCGACAACATTACGCAGGTGTGGCCCAACCTGCGGCTGTTTTTGCACGGGGCGGTGGCGTTTGGGCCGTACCGCGAGCTGTTTCGGCAGATGATTCCGGACCCGCGCATGCGCTACCTCGAAATTTACAACGCGTCGGAAGGGTATTTTGCCCTGCAAGACCAGCCCGACAGCGAGGACCTGCTGCTGCTGCTCGACCACGGCGTGTACTACGAGTTTCTGCCAGCCGACCAATGGGCGGCCCCTGAGCCGCGCGCCGTGCCGCTGGCCGAGGTCGAGCTTCATCGCCAATACGCATTGGTCATCAGCACCAACGCCGGGCTGTGGCGCTACCTCGTGGGCGACACCGTGCGCTTCACGTCCCTGGCGCCCTACCGTGTGCGCATCACGGGGCGTACCAAGCACTTCCTCAATGCGTTTGGGGAAGAACTGGTCATCGAAAACGCCGAGCTTGCTATTGCGGCCGCCAGCCGGGCCACCGAGGCGGCCGTGCGGGACTTCACGGCCGCCCCGGTATGGTTCCAGGCCGACGCGGCCGCTTCGCGGGGCGGGCACGAGTGGGTGGTGGAATTTGCGGCCGCCTCGGCCCGCCCGGACCTTGAGCAATTCGGCGCGGTGCTTGACGCCACGTTGTGCGAAGTAAATTCCGACTACGCCGCCAAGCGCCACCGCAGTCTGGCATTGGCCCCGCCCCGGTTGCATGCCGTGCCGCCGGGCACCTTCGAGGCATGGCTAGGGAGCCAGGGGAAGCTCGGCGGGCAGCACAAAGTGCCGCGCCTGCTCAACACGCGCGAGGTGTTGGAAGCGGTGCTGGCCGCCGCAACGCCCCAAGTGCGCAACTTGGATTAATTATAAAAAATAGGCCTCAATAACGCTTCCGTAGAGGAAAAGCAGTCATTTGCAGAATAGAATAGTTGATTGGCCGAATAGAAGAGCTTGCATCATAAGATTTAATAGTAATATTACGGCCTTGTTTCTAGTAACATTACCGTCATATCGTTTTATGTCCTCTTCTATTGTTGCTTCAGCCCCTGCTAAAACCGCTTATCAGCGCCCCTACAAATCTCGGCGGCAACGCCGGGAGGTAGACCGCCGCAAATATGACGAAGCCAAGGACCGCAAATTTCTGGTTCGGATGGGCGTAGTCGTTGGGCTAATATTGATAATGGCCCTGGGCGTTGCCCTAGTAGGAATGGCCGACAGCGGCGGGGCATCGGCAGGAGCTACAACCAGCGCTTTCCGCTAGCACCGAAGCGTTAGCAGCAAGCGCTGGCCCTCATTTATACTATCTATTCGTCTAATCGCCGCCCAGCATGCCGCTGAGCAGGCCGCCGCTTTCCTTCTGCGAATTGCCCCCGCCACTGGCCAGGGCGCGAATGAGCTTTTTCACGGGCATGGACTGAATCCACACGCGCCCGGTGCCGCGCAGCGTGGCCAACAACAGCCCTTCGCCCCCAAAAATCATGGATTTTAGGCCGCCCGCCCGGGCCACGCTGAAATCTATGCCGGGTTCGAAGGCCACCACGCAGCCGGTATCGACGCGCAACAGCTGATTGTTGAGTTTCTTCTCGATGATGGTGCCGCCGGCGTGCACAAACGCTTTGCCGTCGCCCGTGAGCTTTTGCAGGATGAAACCCTCGCCGCCGAAGAGGCCGGCCCCAAATTTCTGGTTGAAGTGCAGGCTGATTTTGGTGCCCCTGGCCGCGGCCAGAAAGCCGTCTTTTTGCACAATCAGGCCGTTGGGCAAGTCGCTGAGGTTGATGGGAATGATGGTGCCGGGGTAGGGCGCCGAAAACGCCACCCGGCTTTTGCCGTAGCCGCCCCGGTGGGTGAAGTGCGTGAGAAACAGCGACTCGCCGGTGATAAGCCGCGTGCCCGCCGAGAACAACTTGCCCATCAGCCCCTGGTCGGGCTCGGAGCCGTCGCCCATTTTGGTTTCAAACCCAATGCCCTCGTCCATGTACACCATGGCGCCCGCCTCGGCAATGACGGTTTCGTTGGGGTCGAGCTCGATTTCCAGCACCTGAATGTCGGAACCAATAATGCGGTAGTCAACGTCGTGTGAAAGCATAGCCGGGCCGGTGAGAAGGATTGATGGCGCCAAAGATAGGGGCGCCTTCATATTTGACAAATAAGCAGGAACAAGCGCACAACTGCGCAATATTTTCAGGGCCCGGTGGTTTGATACCTATTGTAAACTAACTTTATAGTTACCCCTAACGCTCTCTGCCCATGCGTCTTTCTCACTTGTTTTCCCTGCTTTCGCTTACGCTCTTGCTGGGGGCATGCTCCTCGGTGGCCCCTGGCGAACGAGGCTTCTGGAAGCCCAACCGCACCGACCGTCACGGCTTGGCCAAGGGCCGCTGGCGCACCTATTACGATGACAACAAAAAGGAGCCTTACACCACCGGCAAGTACCGGCACGGCCGCCCCGTAGGCACGTTCAATTACTACGCGTCCACGGGAAAGCTCGACCACACCGAAGCATACGAGCGGGAGGGCTTTTGCGAGGTCACGTACTGGCACCCCAGCGGCAAGGTGGCCCGAAAGGGCAAAGCGCAGTGGGTAACTGGAGCCAAAGGCGCCCGGTTCTACTGGTTTGGCCCGTGGACCAGCTACGCCGAAGACGGCCAAGTGACCGCCGTGCAAACCTATGCCGATGGCACCATCACCCGGGCCGAAACGTACGAAAACGGCCAACTTAGCCAAGTGGAAGAGTACGTAGGCGGCAAAACCAGCCGCACCGAAACTTACCAGGGTGGCCAGCTCATCAAGGTCGAAACGTTCGAGCACGGCCGGCGCACCGGCACCACCAACACCATCTAGTAACCGTTGGCTCGCGCAGAGCCTTTGGCCCTTACTCGTCTGCCGGAAGGTCGGCGCGGGTTTCGGCAGCGGCGGCGTCGGGGTCGAGGGCGGCCTTTTTGCGCTTGGCCTCGCGGCTGGTGCGCTTCATGAAGTCCTCGTCGGTTTCTTCGGGCTCGGGCGAGTGCTCGGCGTCGGCAATGGGGAAGGCTTCGTCCTCGGTTTCGTCGGGGCCGGGCTTTTCGCCGAATTGGCCGGCGCGGTCTACCAGCTTCTTGTCGCGCACGTGGCGGCCCAAAAACTGATTGATTTGCTCGATGCTATAATTTGACGTGATTTCGCCCAGTGGGTTCACTCCGATTTCAAAACCCTCCAACTCTTTGTGGACGCGGGCTTTCTTGTCGGGGTCGGGCTTGGCTTTGGGCTTGACGGGTTTCTTGGCCATGATGCGGGAGAGCGATGAGCTGGTGTCGGTGAACAAATGGGGGCTGCCCCTAAACCACGAGGCCGCGCCTTACACAGTACGGCGCGGCCTCAAACAAAGGTTTACCAATCTAGCCTCGGCTAGCTATGCCGCCGACG